>NZ_CAXGPO010000011.1:0-103864 GCF_964011655.1 uncultured Spongiibacter sp.
GTGGTCGCCCAACACGTCGCCAAGGAGCGCCTGCGCGACACACTGTTTGCGCTATGGTTTATTCTGGTGACGATTAAAATGGCTGCCTTCGTCTGGGCCGGTGTCGACCTGCAGCTCATTCACCACCTCTGGTTGCTCCCCTGTGCTGCCGTTGGCCATGTTATCGGCCTGCGGGTGCACGACCGCTTGCTACAGGCCGAAACGCCGATATTTTTCCGGGTAGTTGGTAGCGTGCTGTTGGCCATTAGTGTGGTTGGTTTATTTTCAGCGTTTCGCTAGGGCGACGCGCTACCTTCCATTCAGGAGATTGCTTCCGCCACTGGCTGCCCGCGCCGGCAAATACGACTGACCCCATACACCGCCACCCCGGCGAGAATACCGGGCAGGCCTTCATAGACCATGTTGTGAAGGTCGAAATAACGCCACAGTAGCGCCGTGCTGATCCCAACCACACTCATCGCAATACTCACGCCCTGGCCTGGGCGGCCGCCAAAAATAAGCACCAGCAACAGCGGCACAAACGCACTGGCTAATCCGGACCACGCCATAACTACCATGGCGAAAACGCTTTGCGCACTGAGTAGCGCCCAGGCCAGAGCCGTGGCGGTAATACCAAACGTCGACAGCTTTAGCAGCCAGGGTTTTTCAATATTGTGTGGCAACAAATCGTGGGTCAGTGCCGCCGATGAACTCAAAATTAATGAATCGGCGGTGGAGAGCGTCGCGGCAAACACCCCGGCGAGAATTAAGCCGACCAGCACCGGTGGTAAAAGCTGTTGCGCCATGGTTGGCAGAGCGAGTTCAGCGTCGAAGCTGCCGGCCTCGGGCAGGTAGAGCCGCGACAGCAAGCCAACCGACGTGGCCATTAAGTAAAAAGCGGTAAACCACAGGTAATACCACTGGCGTGCGCGGTTCATATCCCCACCTTCTCGCAGGGTCATAAACCGCACCATCACATGGGGCTGACCAACCACGGACAGGCCGGCAAACAACCAACCCAATGCGAATAACACCGCCCCCATTACGCCGGGAAAGGCGAGATCCTGGGGAAACCAATTCATATAATCGGGCACGTCGCGCAACTGAGAGAGAGTCGCCTGCGCCCCACCGAGGCCGTCGACCGCCACCCACAACAGCAGCCCCATCGCAGAGATCATCACCATCGACTGTGCGGCATCGGTCCAGATTGATGCGCGGATGCCGCCCGCCAGGCAGTACATCAACACCAGTACGGCACCACTGACCGCCCCCGCCCAAATTGGCCAATCAAACAAGACGTGCAAGGCCTTACTACCGGCAAGCAGTTGCGCGGCGGCGTAAGCGACTAACAGCAACAAACAAATGCTTGCAGCCAGCCGTTGGTAGGCGGGTTTTGTGCCACCGGACCAGGACGACAACACGCCGATATAACTGACCTCGCCGCGTTTTTCCGTCATCGTCCGCAGGCGACGGTGCACAAAGTGGGACGCGATAAAGTCGCCACTAATCCAGCCCAACATAACCCAAAAAGCGGATAAACCGACGGTGTAGGTATAGCCGATAACGCCAATAAACATATAGCCACTGTTATTCGTGGCCACGGCAGAAAGGCCGACGAGCCAGGGCTTAACGCTATTGCTGGCAAGGTAGTAATCCTTGCTCTGGTGACTACTAAAAAAAAGGGAAGAGAGGCCAATAAGGACGAATAGGCTTAAAAAAGCAATAAAACTCCAGGCAGTAAGCATAGGCTTCCTATTGTTACTGCCCAGTGCCGAGCAGCGTTAAATATTATCGTTAACCGTTGGCTCTAGCAGCTCGTGTACCAGCGGGTGCTCACGCAGTGATTCCAGTGCGGGGTCCCGCTCCAGCTCTTCGCGATAGGCCTCAGCCTGAGCAACCGCTTTGGCAAAGTAGCGAGCGGCATCGTCGAGATTACCCATTGCCGAGTGTGCACAGGCCAACTGGTAAAACGCGTGACCGTTGGTTTCGTCGAGACTCAGCGCCTGATTACACAGGTTAACCGCCCACTGGGGCTCACCCTGATCCAGCGCGGCATCGGCCTTATAGGTAATGGCTTCAATATCGCTGGGGCGAATGGCAAGTATTTGATCGTAGATGCCAATTTTACCCGCCGGACTGGCCTCCTGACTGGCGCGCAACCACAGCGAATGGATCTCCTGCGTACGGTTGATTTCCTCGCGGTTGGACTCGATGTGCTCAGTTTCTTGTTTGAGTTGTCGCTCTATCACGCGCAGGCGCTTTTCGTATTCTTCAACGATGTCCGCAACCTGCTCATTGGCAACGCTGTGAACCTTGTCGCGAATATCACGCAGGGAATTCCAGCCGATCAACACCAACGCCGAACTGACACCGGCGATCAGATAGAAGAAATAGGTAACGGTATTGGTGGCGTAAGACACCGCTTTATCTGCAGCGCCAAGCTCGCGATCCACCACTTCCTGAGTGAGTTCGCGGTGCTTGCGCTCCATATCCACCCGCAGCGAACGCACTTCATCGAGGATATAGCGCTCGATGAAGGGCGAGTAGAGCGGCTCTTGCAGTTGATCAATATGCTGATCAACTTGTGTGTCGCTGACCTCTTGCTCTGAGTCGGCAAACGCCATTAAGGGAAGTAGCGCTGCCACTATCCAGCACAGGGTCAAGCCACGCATATTGCCTCTCCGTGATCATGGACTTCTACTAAACAACGGTGCAGGTTGGCGACCGCTGCCTCGTAGTCATCTTCATTGATCACGAACTGCATGTCCACTTGACGCATAGACTGGTGCATAGCCAGCACACTGATATCTGCCGACGCCAATGCCGAGACCGTTTTTGCCAGCATGCCAGGCACTTTCATATCGCTGCCGATGGCGGACACAATAGCCACCTTACGCGTACTGACCTCTGCCGTCGTAAACTCATCACTGACCGCTTTAACAATGCGCTTAACCGTTTTCAGGTTGGTGCCCAAGTAGTGGGTGATGGTGTTGGCGTTAATATCTTTGGTGATCACCGTCGCTTTAAAGCGAGAGATCGCACTGAGTATTTTCTGCTCGTAATCCCACAGCGAGCCGACCATGTCTTGGTCGAAAACTTCCAGCGCGTACACTTGCTTGCGGCCCGCAATAATTTCTACACAGGGTCGCTCACTGGTGTATTCACCATCGATTAAGGTGCCGCTGTGCTCGGGTTCAAAGGTGTTTTTCACCCGCAACGGAATATTGTCCTGGCGCAGGCCCTTGGCTGCACGCGGGTGAATCGCCTCCATGCCAAGGTTGGCCAGCTGATCGGCAACATCGTAGTTAGTGCGGCCGATCGGCACGACCTTCTCGGCACCCACTAAACGCGGATCAGCACTACTGAGGTGATACTCCTTGTGAATAATCGCTTCGTCGGCCTTGCTCATCACCGCCAAACGACTAAAGGTCATCTCGCTGTAGCCGCGGTCAAAAGTCGCCATCAAGCCTTCGCTGCAGTAAGCGTAACCGGTGACGATGGGCAGCTCTTTTTGCACATCAATTTTATCCAGCTCGCGCAGAATGTGTGCATCCAAGGGGATTGCCGACTCCATTCTCCAACCGGAAAGGTCAACAAAGCGCGCGTTAATACCGTCGCGCTGCAGCAGCTTGGCGGTATTCCAGGCACTGTGAACTTCGCCAATGCTGGCCAGCATTTCACGCACTGTTAGCAGGTGGTCTTCCAAACCAAAGTGGCCGTGCTGGCACAGGCGGTGCAAGTTGTCCATGCAGCGCTCGGCCTCGAATAAGCGGCCATCAATAAATGCATTGGCCTCATTGAGCTGCTCGGCGTCGTCGAACAACTCCTCATTAATTTGGTGCAGGGCTTTGGCCACATTGCGCAGCGCTTCCCGCCACAATGCTTCGCTGCCTTCGTCGTCGGCAAATAAACCGTACACACCGGGGTTACCGTTGCGCTTGTTCTCCAGCAGCATGTCGGTCACACCACCGTAGGCAGACACAACAAAAATTCTGCCGTACAGGTGGTCGCCCTCGGCTCCCGCCAGGATGATATTGTCGCGCACCGCGGCGTAATCGCTCATCGACGTGCCGCCAATTTTTTCTACACTGTGTGACATCGTATTCTCCATTCGATCATTAAAAAGGACGTTTTCCGCGCGCTTTTTAATAATCAGTCAATGGGGTAAACGCCATTTTCATCGTGAACTTCCTTGCCACTCAGTGGCGGATTAAATACACAGGCCATTTTCATGTCTTCGCTGCCGCCGCGAAGCAGGTGCTTGTCGTGCTTGTCGAGGATATACAGCGTACCGGGTTCAATTTTGTAGATTTTGCCGTCTTCAACCGTTTCAATCTCGCCATTGCCCGACATGCAGTACACGGACTCAAGGTGATTCTGGTAGTGAATCGGCGTTTCGGTACCTGCAAGAATGGTGGTGATATGGAAAGAAAAACCCATATTGTCGTCTTTCAGCAGCATGCGCACACTTTGCCAATTGCCACCGTCAACTTTGCGTTCTGAATTTTCACACTCTTCTAATGTTCTTACGATCATTACTCGGTTTCCAATTTCTTTAGTCGATACAACGGTCCGCCATTACGGCGGACCCAAATCGAGCCCGGGCGGGCCCGAACACAAGGCGGGATTAAGACGCTTTCTTAACGTCTTTCAACAACACTTCCGAAACGGCATCGGCGACGATATCCATGCCGCGAATCAGCTCGTCTTTGTCGATGGTCAGCGGGCAGAAACATTTTACGATATGCCCACGGTTACCACAGGTTTCAATTACCAGGCCTCGCTCAAAACAGGCGCGGGCGACTGCATCGGCAGTATCGCCATCGGCAAGGGCAATGCCCTGCATCATGCCGCGACCTTTAACCGCCGCGCGCGTAACGCCGTAGCGGTCAGAAATTTTCTTAAAGCGGTCGCGCACAATCGCCGACTTTTCGATGATCTCGTTAGAGAAGCTTTCATCTTTCCAGAAATGGCGGATGGCAGCCGCTGCGGTAACAAAAGCGTGGTTATTACCACGGAAAGTACCGTTGTGCTCACCCGGTGCCCACACGTCCAGGTCGGGGCGCAGCAATACAATTGCGCAGGGCAGGCCGTAGCCACTCAGCGACTTCGACATGGTCACAATGTCGGGCTTAATACCGCTGGGCTCAAAGCTGAAGAAGGTGCCCGTGCGGCCACAGCCGGCCTGGATATCATCCACAATCAACAGGATATCGTGCTTGCGGCACAGTTTTTCCAGGCCGCGCAACCAATCGCTATTGGCGACATTCAAACCGCCTTCACCTTGCACACACTCCACCAGCATCGCCGCCGGCAGATCGATACCCGACGACGGATCGCTAAGCAGCTTGTCCATCATCTTGATGGTGTCGGCATCGCGACCGTGGTAACCGCAGAACGGCATACGCGAGATGTCGCCCAGCGCCACACCCGCACCGCCGCGGTGATGGCTGTTACCCGTTGCCGCAACACTGCCCAGAGTCACACCGTGAAAGCCGTTGGTGAACGATACAATGGTATTGCGACCAGTCACTTTGCGCGCCAGCTTCATCGCCGCTTCAACGGCGTTGGTGCCAGTGGGGCCAGTAAACTGGAAGGTGTACTCCATATCGCGCGGCTTGAGGATGTTCTCGTTAAACGCGTCGAGGAAGTCGGCCTTGGCGTCGGTGTGCATATCCAGACCATGGGTAATGCCGTCGCGCATGATGTACTCAACCAGCGCTTCTTTAAGCACTGGGTGGTTGTGGCCATAGTTCAGCGTGCCCGCCCCGGCGAGAAAATCCAGGTATTTGTTGCCGTCAACGTCGTACAGGTATTCACCCTGCGCCTTATTAAACGTTACCGGGAATGAACGTGCATAACACTGCACTTCTGATTCAAGCTGATCAAAAATAGTCATAATAATGTCCTCTTAGCATCCTTTAATGTTGTCGACCGCTATTGTTCTAAAGGGGGTCGAGGGAAGGGTCCGATGCGAAGCAACGCCTCGCTGTCGTGTTTTCCGTGGAAGTGGGCCTCGCGCTCGAACCAGATATCGTGGTTCAGCTCGGTGTTCATATCCCGAGCAAAGCTGCGGAACAGTGCCCATGACGCCTCGTTGTCTGGCGTGATCGTCGTTTCTAAAAATCGCACATTGGCGCAGGCTGGCCGCTGCACAATTTCCTGCATCATTTTCTTCGCCAATCCCCGGCCACGTTGACTCTTATCAACCACAACCTGCCACACGAATACCGTGTCGGGCTTTGCCGGTGGAATGTAAGCGGAAATAAAGCCAACCAGTTGGCCGTTTTCTTCGACGGCAACCGAGGTTTCTGCAAAGTGGGTGCACTGCAGTAAATTGCAGTAGACCGAATTCGGATCAAGGGGGGGGCTGTTCGCCACCAATTGATTGAGTGGATAGCCATCTTCCGCCGTTGGTTGGCGAAAGTTTAGCTCAAAAGCGTCCGCTGACGTCGCTTCATTTGATTTCAACACAATTTATTTGTGTTCATTGTAAACAGGGCGCAATAATGGGCAAAAATTAGGCAATATTTGCCGTTTTCGGCCTGTTTATGAACTCAACCTCCCAAATAATTACTTAGTACACGAAGCATTATAACCTCGGCGCTGAACATTTTTCAAACAAAGGCTTAGAGAGCGATGCATTATAGCGATGCATTTTTGCCGCAAGCGCACTAAAATGGGCCGATTGCGAGGACATCCAACATGAAAGATGACGACAATATCGAAGAGGTTTTGATTGCTTTGCGGCGCGTTACCCGCGCCGTTGATTTGCACTCCAAGCACCTGATGAAGACCTCCGGCCTGACAGCGCCACAGATGCTGATTCTGCAAACTCTGCGCGACCAGGGCGACGCCATCATTTCCGATATCGCCAAGCAGGTGAGCCTGAGCCAGGCGACCGTTACCAGCATCATAGACCGGCTGGAAAAGCGCCAGCTGGTGGTACGGGAGCGCTCCAGCCAAGATAAGCGCAAGGTGTTTGCCTGCCTGACGGAGCAGGGCGCAGAGATTATTCGCAACGCGCCAACACCGCTCCAGGAATACTTCAAGCGGCAGTTCCGCGACCTGCAGGACTGGGAACAAATGCAGATCATCAGCTCGCTACAGCGCGTTGCACAGATGATGGACGCGCAACATATTGATGCTGCACCGCTGCTGGATGTGGGCGCCATCGACCGCCAGAGTGAACATGAGCAACCGAGCTTTGGCTTCAATGAAAAATAGTCGCACGGCCGTTGTTCTTTTAGCCGTGCTGCTGGCCGCTTGCGGCAAGCCCGGCAACAAGGCGGTGATGCCATCATCCCCTGACTTAAAGACGCTCTATATTCAGAGTTGCTATAGCTGCCATAGTCGCGGCACTAAAGGAGCCCCTCGCAGCGGCAATGCCGATGACTGGCGGCCGCGTCTCGAAAAGGGCATGGATACCCTCCTGCAGCACACCACAGGTGGCTTTAAAGCAATGCCAGCAAAAGGAATGTGTGGCAGCTGCAGCCGCGAGGACTATCGCGCGCTGATCACATTTATGGCCACGCCACATCAAACCTCGCCTAAGGCAGCTGAAAACGACTAAGCTAGAACCTCGTGGCGCTGATCTAGCGCCAATGCAAACACGTATCCCAATCCCATAAGAACGTGCGCAGAGGAAGCTGCTATGGAACTCCCCCACCCGATTCAAATTGGTATCAGTGCTTGCCTGCTCGGCGACCAAGTTCGTTATGATGGCGGCCACAAGCGCCTCCCTTTTGCTACCGATGAGCTCAGCCGACACTTCGACTTTGTAAAAGTCTGCCCCGAGCAGGCCATCGGTATGGGCGTACCGCGCCCAACCATCCGCCTGGTCGGCGACCCGGAGAATCCGCGCTTACAGGGTAGCAAGGAAGGCCCGGATCTGGATGTCACCGAGAAAATGCAGGTTTTCGCCAGCGACACGGCCGCCAAGCTCGGACATATCAGTGGCTATATTTTTTGCGCCAAGTCGCCCAGCTGCGGCATGGAGCGCGTTCCCGTTGTCTCTGAAACGGGTCAGGGCTTAGGCAAGGTCGGCGTGGGCATTTATGCTCGCAAGCTGATGGAAGCCTTGCCGCTACTTCCCGTAGAGGAAAATGGCCGCTTGAACGACCTGCCCCTGCGAGAGAACTTTGTACTGCGCGTTATCGCTTACTCGCGCTGGCAGGCCATACAGGCAGAGGGGCTGACGGTGGCCGCACTGCAGGAATTCCATCGCCGACATAAGTTTTTATTGCTCGCACACAACCAGTCGATCTATCGGCAGTTGGGGCCACTGGTAGCCGACACCCTTAGTGACAACCTAGAGAAAAGTGCCGACGAGTACATCCGCCGCTTTATGGACGCTCTGAAGAAACCCGCCAACCCCAAAAACCATCGCAACACGCTGATGCATATTCAGGGCTTTTTCAAAGACCACTTGGAAAAAGAGGACCGCGCACAATTAAGCAAGGTGATTGAGGACTACTCCAACGGCCTGCTGCCACTGCTGGTGCCACTGGAGATGCTGGCCATGTTTTTGAAAAAGTACCAAGTCGACTACTTATTGGATCAATACTATTTCGATCCGTATCCGCGCGACCTTAAATTGCGGGTGGGTCTGTGACAGCACTGGTCTGGTTTCGCAACGACCTTCGCAGCCTCGACCACGCCGCTCTCAGCGCCGCAGTGGCAGCCGGCCCCTGCCGGGCCATCTACTTCCTGTGCCAGGCGCAGCTCGACGAACACGGCATTGCACCGATACGTCGCCACTATTTGCGCCGCGCATTGCAGGCCTTGGCGGAACAGCTCGCCGAATTGGGAATACCCTTCGACATTATCGATGCGGCGCATTTTCGCCATGTTCCAAAGATGCTGGCGGACTACTGCCAGCAATACGGCATTGCACAAGTATTCGCGCATGAAGAGCTCCTGGTTGATGAAATGCAGCGCGATGCCGCCTGCAAGCAGGCGCTTTCAATTCCTTTGACGCTGCTTGATGATTGCCTGATTCATCCCAGCCTTGGTACCAAAGACGACGGCAGCGCCTATAAAGTGTTTACGCCGTATTCGCGCCGTGCCCGCCAGCGCTTGCGCGAGCACTTCCCACGCGTATTGCCGCGCCCCCAAGCGCAAGCGGCCGCTACGGCGACCACCCGCATTGAGGCCTTTGGCGAAGAGCGCGACTCCGACCCCTGGCCGGTGACAGAAAACGCGGTGCTTGATCAACTTCGCGAATTCTGTGCCCAGCGCGCCGTCAAATACAGCGACCAGCGCAATTTCCCCGCTGTCGACGGCACCTCGCGCTTATCGGCGGCCTTAGCGCTGGGCGTTATCAGCCCCAGGCAATGTTTGGCGCGCCTGCAACTGGAGTGCGGCGAGGCCGTGTGGGACGCCAAGTCCAGTGCCGGAAACTGGTTTAATGAATTACTGTGGCGCGAGTTTTACCGGCAGGTGGCCTTCCACTTTCCCCAAGTGGTTAAGGGCCGCGCCTTTCAAGCCGATACCGAAAGACTACGCTGGCGCAACAAGCGCGAACACTTTGCCGCCTGGCAAGCCGGGGAGACCGGCTACCCGATCGTCGATGCCGGCATGCGTCAGCTCGCCCAGACCGGCTGGATGCACAACCGCTTGCGCATGGTCACCGCGTCGTTCCTGTGCAAACACCTCCACATTGACTGGCGCTGGGGTGAGCGGCATTTTCTCGAGCAGCTTATCGACGCCGATTTCGCATCAAATAATGGCGGCTGGCAGTGGGCGGCCTCCACCGGCACCGATGCCGTGCCTTACTTCCGCATTTTTAATCCCACCACGCAGAGTCAGCGCTTCGACGCCGATGGCGAGTTCATCAAGCAGTTTATTCCCGAACTGCGCGAGCTCTCCGGCAAGGCGCTGCACCAACCCGAAAATGTCGCCGGCTACCCCCAGGCGATTGTCGACCACAAAGAAAGTCGCGAAACCTGTTTAGCACTTTTTCAGGAAATTAGAGACTAAAGCCCGGCAAGCCCTGTTGAGACTTTAACGCTGGCGCCGTCACAGCGCGGTGTTCTATGCTAGAGAACCAACGACGACGCCACCATCGATTACCGGGAGAAGATGTGAAACTACTTCGACACAGTCTATTGATCGTTAGCGCCGCCATGAGCCTGTCGGCAGCCGCCATGTCCAATGCGCAAACCGTGAGCGAGGCGAAGACCGTCTTCGGCATCAGTGAGTATGTCTATATCGAAGAACTGGGAGTCCGCTACAAAGCCAAAATTGACACTGGTGCAGAGAGCGCCTCCATCAACGCCATTAACCCAAAAGTGAAGAAGGGGCGCGGCGACGAGCCCGACATGGTGCACTTCGACTTGGTACTGCCAAGTGGCGAGCTCAAATCCGTTTCGCAGCCATTGGAGAAACACATCCGTATTATTCGTCGGGCTGGCGACATGGATGAAGACGACAAATACTACCACCGCCGCCCAGTGCTTGAATTGACCCTGTGTATCGGCGGCACCTCTCGTAAAGTTGAAGTGAACCTGGCCGATCGCCGACAATTTTCAAAGGCCATGCTGGTCGGCTCTGACCCATTGATAGCCTTCAACGCGATTGTCGACCCCAGCGAAAAATACCTTCAAGACAAAAACGCCTGCGCAAAAAAGGCAAAAAAACTCGATAAGGAGAGCGCCGAATGAAAGGCGTCAAACTGCACGTTAAAGTGCTTGCCGCAGCCTTGCTGTTACTCGGTGCGGCGGCCACGGCCTGGCAGATTTTTGCGTTGAACATTCCGGTCAGCGCGGAGACCACCGAGCCGGTCTGGGTTATCGACACCAAAATCAGCTTTAACGCGCGGGAAAAAACGCCAGTGAAGGTGCAGATGTATCTGCCACCAAGCTGGAGTAAATTCATCACCCTTGATGAAAGCTTCATCGCTCGCAACTACGGGGTGAACATCGATGAACTAGAACAGAACCGGCGTGCGGTGTGGTCGGCACGCCGCGCCGAAGGCCAGCAGCAACTGTTCTACCGGCTGATGCTGACCCAGCGCAGCAATACGCGCCTGTCGAATGAAGAACCCGGCCCCCAGTTTCGCGAGAGCCCCAATCTCAAAGGTGTTGAAAAAGTGGCCGTTGAGGCCCTGCTAAAACCCATTCGCGAACATTCCGCCGATATTGAAACCTTTATTCGCGAAGCCATTAAGCTGATTAATGACAGCAGCAACGACAATGCGCGGCTGTTGCTGCGCAACGACTATTCTCAGCTGAGCAAGTCCCGCGTACTTGAGCTGTTGCTGTCTTCGGCCCACATTCCCGTTGAGCAGGTGCACACCCTGCGCCTGTTGAGCAGCGGTACCCAACAGCCCGAGCTGTGGATGCGCAGCTACAATGGCCAGCGCTGGCTGTACTTCAATACCGAAACCGGCGTCTTTGGCCTGCCCGATGACCGCATTGTGTGGTGGACGGGACGCGACCCGCTGGTGAAAGTGGATGGCGGCCGACAGGTTAAGGTGGAAATCAATTCAACCCGACAAACCATGAACTCCATCATGCTGGCGCAGAGCATTAATGAAAGCCGCCAGGAAAACAGTTGGGCGCTGTCGATGTACAGCCTGCCACTGCAGTCTCAGCAGACCTTTGAAATTATTCTGATGATTCCCATTGGAGTAATGCTGATCCTGTTCCTGCGCAACATTGTCGGCATTGAAACACTGGGCACCTTCACCCCCGTGTTAATCGGCTTGGCCTTCAGGGAAACGCAGGTGGTGTGGGGCATCATCCTCTTCACCACCATTTCGGCCCTCGGCCTGGGGCTGCGCTCCTACTTAGAACACCTCCACCTGCAGTTACTTTCGCGGCTCTCGGTCGTGCTGACCTTCGTCGTCATTGTAATGGCGCTGATCAGTGTGCTCGGCCACCAGCTGGGGCTCGACCGCGGCCTGTCGATTGCGCTGTTCCCAATGGTGATCCTGACCATGTCGATAGAGCGACTGTCGATCGTCTGGGAAGAGCGGGGCGGGCTGCACAGTCTAAAAGTGGGCATCGGCACCCTGATAGCGGCTACGCTGGCCCACTTGATGATGAGCTACGCACCGTGGATTTATTTCGTGTTTACCTTCCCCGGCGTGTTATTGATGCTAATGGCGATTATGCTGGCCATGGGCCACTACCGCGGCTATCGCATCAGCGAGTTATTCCGCTTTAAAGCAATGCTTAAGGACGGCCAATGACTTCGCTATTCAAAACCTGGAAGACCCTTCGCGAGAAGGGGATTATGGGCATCAACGAGCGCAACTCAGACTATGTGTTGCGCTATAACGCTCGCCACCTTTACCCCTTGGTTGACGACAAAATTCTCACCAAGCAAAAGGCGATAGACAACGGCATTCATGTGCCGCCCATGTACGGCATCATTGATTCCGAGAAACAAATTAGTCAGATTCGCGACATTATCGGCAGCCACCGTGACTTCGTCATCAAGCCGTCTCAGGGTGCTGGCGGCGATGGCATTATGGTAATCGCCGATCAATTCGAGGGTTATTACCGCAGCGCCGGGGGCCGCTTACTCAGCCTTGAGGATATTGAATTCCACCTGTCGGGCATACTCTCGGGAATCTATTCCCTCGGGGGTCATCGCGATCGCGCGCTAATCGAGTACCGCGTGATCCCCGACCCTATCTTCAGTGCCATCAGCTACGAGGGCGTGCCCGATATTCGCATCATCGTGCTCAAAGGCTATCCCGTTCTGGCAATGCTGCGCCTGCCCACCCGCCAGTCTGGCGGCAAGGCCAACCTCCACCAAGGCGCCATTGGCGTCGGCGTTGACCTGGCCACCGGCATCACCCTCGACGGCACCTGGCTGAACAAAAAGATTCAAACCCACCCCGACACCACCAACCCCGTTCGCGGTGTTGAACTGCCGTTTTGGGAGGGCTTTATTTCCCTGGCAACGCGCTGCTATGAGCTGACTGGCCTGGGTTATATCGGAGTTGATATGGTGCTGGACAAGGATCTGGGCCCTATGATGTTAGAGCTCAATGCGCGGCCGGGGCTCAACATTCAAATCGCCAACGACACCGGCCTGTCGGCGCGCTGCCAAGCCGTCGAGGCCGAGATAGAGCGCCTGGCTAAACAAGGGCTTCACAACCCGCCACCAGAACAGCGCCTTGCGTTCTGCCAGAGCACCTTTGCCAACGCGCAGTGCGCTGCCTTAGCGAAAGAACTCGCTGAGCAACGCGCCGCACAAGAGGCGGCCGATGAAGAAGCGGCGATACGCGCGGCAAGCAAGCCGGGCGCAGACGATCCCTCAGTCGATGCCGGCATTCGGGTGCCCCAGTCGGGCAATCCACCGCCGGCCCGACAGTAGCGGCCATCGGCCCCTATGCAACCGCCTGCTCCAGAATCTCGCGGCTTTCCTTTGGCGTTATCGCGCGATTTTCACCCAGCTTGACCATGCCGTGCGCTTCCAGCTGCGCAACAATTGCATCGATCGCTGCCGCTTTGTCAGCGCCGTGCTCAGTGAGCTGCGTGGCAACCCCCAGACTGTGATAAAAGTGCTCAATCGCGTCGATACAGCGTTCAGCGAGATCTTCAGAATCTGCCAAGCCAAAGACATTGCGCGCCATTTGCTCCAGTTTGTCGCGCTTGACGGCAATTTGATGGCGCAACAATGAGGGTTGCACAATGGCCAGTGAACGACCGTGATCCACCCCATAGAGGGCGGTAAGTTCGTGGCCGATCATATGGGTAGCCCAGTCCTGCGGCACACCGCTGCCAATAAAACCGTTCAACGCCTGGTTGGCAGCCAGCATCAAGTTGGCCCGCCAGCTGTCATCATCGCGCTCAGCGTAACGCTCGCCCAGGCTTTTAAGCGTTCTGAGCAGTGCTTCCGCATAGCCTTCCTGAACCATTGCCTCGGTGGGTAAGGTCAAATATTGTTCACACGTATGCACCCAGGCATCGACCAGGCCATTGGCAAGCTGGCGCTCGGGGAGTGTCTTCATCACGTCGGGGTCGAGCACGGCAAAACCGGGTTGAACCGCTGGCGACATAAAATTCAACTTATCGCGGGTCGCCTTTTTCGTAATCACCGAGCCACCGTTAGACTCTGAGCCCGTCGCGGGCAGGGTCAGCACGGCGCCAATCGGCAGCGCTTGTTTTACCCGGTGTTTGCCCAGCAAGATATCCCAGCCCTCGCCGTCATACAGCGCGGCGGCGGCAACATATTTAGCGCCGTCAATAACCGAGCCTCCACCGACCGCCAGAATATAATCCAGACCACTGTCTTTTACTTGAGCAACCGCTTTGTCCAGGGTCTCAACCGTCGGGTTGGGTTCGACCCCGGCGAACTCCTGCCACTGATGCTCGGCTAAGGCGCTAACCACCTGCTCATACACACCGTTGGTCTTTATCGAGCCACCACCATAGAGCAGCAAAACCTTGCGATCAGCGGGAATAGCGTCGGCGATACGGGCAATCTGGCCCTGACCAAAATGAATTTGAGTTGGGTTCACAAACGAAAATTTCATACTAAACCTCATTGCTAACACAGGGAGTCGCGCCAACAGCAGCGCCACCATGTGATGTACAATACGAGCTATTAATGGGAATAAAAACCGCAATTACTGGATTTTATTTGCCTATTCCTGCCAAAATACAAAAAACACCCCACAAGCAATAATTCTATGAATACGATTAGTGAGCTGCTTCAGCGCTATATCAGCAGCCAATCGCTGGATACATTGGAAGGCAGCCGAAGCACGATCATTCCCGGTGTTCACATCTACCGGGCAAGCCGCGGCAGCGCCCGCCAGCCCTTTGTGTATCAGTCTGGCATTATCGTGATGGCCCAGGGCCGCAAACGCATTTATCTCAACGGCCAGCAAGTAGACTACGGCCCCGGCCGCTACCTAGTGCAAGGTGTACCGCTGCCACTCGAGTGCGAAGCACATAGCGACGGCAACTTACCCTTGCTGGGCATATCCATCAGCATTAATCCCGCATTGCTTCAGGAGCTCATTGACGCCACACCCAGCCTCGGCCAAAAGCGCGGCGATAGTGGCGACTGCGGCCTAAGCTCCGACCGTTTAAGCCCGAATATGAGCGACACGCTCAAACGCTTGCTCGAGGCCCTGCTTAGCCCTCAGGACGCACAGGTTCTGGGGCCGGCAATTGTTCGAGAGTTTATCTACCGAATACTGATTGGCCCGAAGGGGCATGTACTCACCGAGCTTGCTCAACACGATGGCCACTACGCACGCGTAGCGCGGGTATTGGTGCATATGCACCGGCATTATGCCGAAGACCTGAATGTCGATGCCCTGTCTGACTATGCGGGAATGAGTCCCTCGAGTTTTCATCGCGCCTTTCGCCAGGTGACCCGAGAAACACCCCTGCAATACTTAAAGAAACTGCGCCTGAGCAAGGCGAAAGAACTAATGGCCAACGAGGGACGGCGCGCAAATGAAGCCGCAATACTGGTCGGCTACCGCAGCCCCTCGCAATTCAGCCGCGAATTCAAACGCCACTTTCAGCAGGCTCCGGCGCGTATGCTCAGCCAACGTTCGGCTTAGCGATACCCGCTATTGAGGGCGCAGCCCGGTTTTTTCGACGCGCTGTGATTTACTGAATATCACCAGCGCTAAGCCACCAATAATTGCCGCCGACACCAGCAAAAAGTGCAGGGTGAAAGGCTCGGCAAGTAGCAAAATACCGCCAAGTGCCGTCATTAGTGGCACGCTCAGCTGCACACTTGCCGCCGTTGTCGCCCGGAGCGCCGGCAGTGCGGAATACCATACGATATAGCCCAGCGCCGAAGCGCCCGCGCCGGATAGCAGGGCGTATACAACACCCTCTGCGCCTAACCGGGGCGGCTCAACGGCCCACATCACCAGGCTAAGAAGCGCGGCAAAAGGCAGGGAGTAGAGGAAGTTGTGCGCAGAGATCACGCGCGGATCGCCCACCCTTCGCCCCAGCAAAGAGTAGACTCCCCACGCCGCGCCCGAGATCAACATAATGAGGTAAGCCAACAGCGAGGGGGCGCCCTCTAATGCGCCCGTGGCACTGGGCAGCATGAGTGCCAACAGGCCACCGTAGGCGAGGAGCAGACCCAGCCATTGCAAGCCGTTAAAGCGCTCCCCGCGGTAGAAGCCGTAGCCGATCATCACCGTTTGCACCGCGGCAAATAGAATCAGTGCCCCCGCGCCAGCGGATACTCGAGCGTAGGCATAGGAAAACGCCGCGGCATACGCAAACAATACAAAACCGGAGATAACGCGCGCGGATACCGGGGGAGAGACGTCGCGATGGGGAATGTTGCGTACCGCAATAATCGCCCACAACATAGCGGCTCCCGACAGCAGGCGCAGCGCTGTAAAACTGGCCGCATCTATCGTGCCGCCCAACAGCGCTGCACGACAAATAAGCGCATTGCCGGTGAAGGCCAACATCGACAGGGCGGTGAAAACAGCGATACGAAGTGGCGACATAAAACGGTCCACAAAGCGCGGGAAAGAGAGAGTATGAAGGGGCTTTTCGCTGATGCATAGGCGACTTTAGTCGCCACATAGCCGCGTCGCTAAGCCAGCGCGACTGGGCCGCGCTGGCGGGGTCAAACTAACTGGCGGAAGCGCTTAGCGGGCGGCGCGCTCTTGCTCAATAAGCTGCTCAGCCACCTTCAACATATTGGCTTTGCTGCCTGCTGCGCGGCCAGTAACCCGGTATTTGCCATTGACGATCAACTCCGGGGTACCCGCGATACCGTAACTACGCGCACGGGAATCGGCTTGCCGTACCTGGCTCTTCACACCAAAGGAGTCAAAGGTTTTACGAAAGGTCTCGGCATCAATATTGCTGTGCTCAAGAAACAGTTTTTCAATGGCATCGCGATTTCGCAGCGGGTTTTTCTTGAGGTTGATCTCGTCAAACAGTGGCTCGTGCACCTGGTCGAGAATGTTCAGCGCTTTGGCGGTGTAAAAGGCCTGAGCGTGCAGCACCATTAAGTCGTTCCACATAGCCGGTGACTGCACAAACGCCACATCCTCGGGCAACTGTTTCGCCCACGCGCTCACCATAGGCTCGAAGTCAAAACAGTGGCTACAGCCGTACCAAAAAACTTCCACGACTTCGATTTTATTCGCATCGGATGTGCGCACCGGCTGGGCAATACGAACAAAGCCTTCGCCGTTAACCGCTGTGGCTGGTGGCGCGGTGCGCGTTTCAGCGGTCGTTTTAGTAGCAACCTGGGCGGTCTGCCCGCCTGTCGCATCACCATTGCTACAGGCCGATACCAACAGCGCCATCAGGCCAAACAGATACATTGAGATGTGTTTCTTCATCATTCCCATCCTAGTTACTTATGCGAGTCGAGTGCGCGATGCCGATAGAGTGTATCAGACACGCCGACGGCTGTGCGGTTCCTACAGCTCAACAATTCAACGGCGAAAAAAAAGGCGGCTATTGCCGCCTCTCACAAACTCTGCACGCCTTAGTTATGCAGACCTTGAATGAAGTTTGAAACCGCTTCAATCTCGGCATCGCTCATTTTGAAAGCGATCATGCGCATGGTCTTCGCTTCGCCGTCATTGTCGCGACCTTCGCGTCCATCCATTGCTGCACGGAAAGCCTTAAGCTGCGCTGCGGTGTAGTCAGCGTATTGGCCGCTCAATTTGGGGAAGCCAGCTGCTGCCATCCCTGCACCCGTAGGTGAGTGACAAGCAGAGCACGCTGGAATACCGCGCTCGGCAATGCCGCCACGGTAAATCGCTTCGCCTTTCTTAACCAGCGCCGGATCCGCTTGGCCAACAGAGCCAGTCTGGCTCGCGTAGTAAGCGGCGATATCGGCAATGTCCTGATCGCTCAGGTTGTCGGTCTGGCCGGCCATCATTGGCACAGGACGCGCACCCGACTTGATGTCATGAATTTGCTTGATCAGGTAGCGCTCACCCTGGCCAGCCAATTTCGGAAAGGTGGGTGCCGGGCTGTTGCCGTCTTGACCGTGACAGGCGGCGCATGAGGCAGATTTTGACTTGCCGGCAGCAGCGTTACCTTCCACAGCCACCGCAACATTACTCAGCAGCAGGGAAGTAAGAAAAACTAGCAAAGGTTTGTTCATGATCACTTACTCTTTAAAAACAGAAGTTCTAGCGCGCCTTACTTGGCCGTCGCCATATACTCAATCAGCGCTTGGAAGTCGGCATCGCTGCAATCAAAGCACAAACCCATTGGCGGCATAGTGTTAAAGCCTTCACGAGCGTGTTTTACGAGCGTTTCCATTCCCTTTTCCAAACGCGGAGTCCAGGCGGCAACATCACCAGTTTTCGGCGCGCCATTGGCACCAAAACCGTGACAGGCGTAACACGACTTCTTGTAACGCGCCTCGACATCGGCGTTGGCACTAGCGGCTACGCTGGTAATGGCAAGAAGTACTGCGAATAAGCATTTTTTCATGGTTTACCCTCTCTTCTGACCGGCGCCCGCGATGAAAGCTGCGACACGCTGGGTGATGACCCCCAGTAAAAACTGCGGCATTATACACAACAAGCCCGAGTCTGGGCCATTTTTTGGCTCCCCCAGACTTGCTATGCACCGCAATACTCCCCCGGATATTTTATGCCCAAGGCCAATTCTGTTAATTACCGCCGTGCCGTCTACATGAAAAGTGCACCCAAACTTGCCCAATGCCCCGAAGACAGCGGCGCGGAGGTCGCATTTGCCGGCCGTTCGAACGCAGGCAAGTCGAGTGCCATTAATCGCTTGACGGAAAACAGCAAGATGGCCAAGACCAGTAAAACACCAGGTCGTACCCAGCTTATCAACTTTTTCTCTGTGAACGAACAAGACAGCATGCGACTTGTTGACCTACCCGGCTACGGTTTCGCCAAAGTGCCGCTGAAGGTGAAGCAAGAATGGGAACGCAATCTGGAGTATTACCTGCAGCACCGCCAATCACTGCGCGGCCTGGTGCTAATGATGGATATTCGCCACCCGCTCACCGACTTCGACACCACCATGCTGAATTGGGCCCACCAGGCGGGGATGCCGGTTCGCATCCTGCTGACAAAGGCCGACAAACTCAAGCGCGGGCCGGCGATGTCGACCCTACTACAAGTGCGAAAAGCCCTTCAGCCCTACGGCGGGCTGGTAAACGCGCAGCTGTTTTCAGCTCCGCGTGGCGACGGTCTGGATGACCTTCGCGAACAGCTCGACGTGTGGCTAACCGCTCGCTTTGAAGAAGACGAGGAGCTCGACGACCTCGACTGAGACCCCGCGCTAGTGCGCCTCGTCCCAGTTATCGCCACTGCCCACTCCTACCTCTAACGGTATAGCCAGCTCGGCAGCGCTCTCCATCAACGCGACAACACGCTCTTGAACGCTATCGAGCTGATCCTCGGCAACCTCAAGAATCAGTTCGTCGTGAACCTGCATAATCATTTTCGCGTCGGGCTGCTGCTCGCTCAGATAGTCATCCACGGCGATCATTGCCCGCTTGATAATATCAGCAGCAGTGCCTTGCATGGGGGCATTGATTGCCGTGCGCTCGGCAGCCTGACGCCGCTGGCCATTGCGCGCGTTAATTTCCGGCAGGTGCAGGCGGCGGCCGAACAGGGTTTCCACATAACCTTTTTCCGCCGCGAGCGCGCGGGTGTTGTCCATATACTCTCTGACCCCCGGGTAGCGCTCAAAGTAGCGGTCGATATATTGCTGGGCCTCGTTGCGCCCAATATGGAGCTGGCGCCCCAGGCCAAAGGCCGACATTCCGTAGATCAGCCCAAAGTTAATGGCTTTGGCGTTGCGGCGCTGCTCATCGCTCACAGCGCCTAACTCCACCCCGAATACCTCGGCAGCGGTGGCGCGATGAATGTCCTCACCATTTTTAAAGGCGTTGATCAGGCCCTCGTCACCAGAGAGGTGGGCCATTATGCGAAGCTCGATTTGCGAATAGTCCGCCGCCAGTATTTTGTAACCCTGCGGCGCAACGAAGGCCTTTCGTATGCGGCGGCCTTCGGCACTGCGAATGGGAATGTTCTGCAGGTTAGGGTCAGACGACGACAAACGCCCGGTTGCGGCAACAGCCTGATGGTAGGAGGTATGCACGCGCCCGGTTTGGGGGTCGATCAACTGCGGCAATTTGTCGGTATACGTCGACTTCAGTTTCGCCAACCCGCGGTAATCGAGAATAACCTGGGGCAGGGGGTAGTCGTGAGCCAACTCAACGAGCACTTCTTCGGCCGTAGACGGCGCGCCTTTGGGCGTTTTGCGGATGACGGGGATTTCCAGTCGTTCAAACAGAATTTCACCCAGCTGCTTGGGCGAGGACAAATTAAACTCGCCACCGGCAATGTCGTAGGCCTGCTGCTCCAGCTGCTTGAGCTTATCGGCAATCTCCATGCTCTGCACCGCCAACATGTCTCGGCTGATCAGGGCGCCGTTGCGCTCGATCCGTGACAGCACTCCCACCAAGGGCAATTCAATATCCCGGTACACGGAAACAAGGGATGGCGCCTCGCTGAGCTTGGGCGCCAGGGCCTGATGTAAGCATAGGGTGATGTCGGCATCCTCAGCGGCGTAGGGGCCGGCTTGCTCAAGTGCGATTTGATTAAAACTAAGCTGCTTAGCGCCTTTGCCAGCAATGTCTTCAAAGTGGATGGTTGATTGGCCCAGGTATTTCAACGCCAGGCTATCCATATCGTGACGGCTGCCCGTGGAATCCAGCACATACGACTCAAGCATGGTGTCTTCGGCGATACCCCGCAGGGTAATGCCGTGGTTCGCCAAGACATTCGCATCGTACTTAAGGTTTTGCCCCAGCTTGGCGGCCTTGGCATCTTCCAACAAAGGCTTTAACGCGCCGAGCACGCGCTCCTCACTGAGCTGCGTTGGCGCGTCGATATAGTCGTGGCCAAAGGGCACATAGGCCGCCTCGCCGGGCTCAATGGCAAAAGACACCCCAACAACCCGGGCCTGCATATAATTCAGACTGGTTGTCTCGGTATCGAAGGCGAACAATGCCGCTGCGCTCAGTCGATCCAGCCACTGCTGAAAACTCTCCTCGTCGAGAATAACGCTGTACTGCTTCTCCGAGGAGGGGTTACCAGGCTGATCGTCGCCCACCTCGGCTGCAACTGCCCCCTCATTGCGCTGCAGCTCGTCGACCCAACCTTTAAACTCCATGTCGCGAAACAGCGCCAATAACTGCTCATTGTCGACGCTACCCGGCTGAAGATCCGCCACCGCAACATCGAGCGCCACATCGCACTTAATCGTGGCCAACTCGTAGGACAACTCTGCCGCCTCGCGCGAGGCCTCTAACTTTTTCGCCAGGCTCTTGGCGCCGCGAATGGATAGGTCCGCAACCTCATCTAGCCGGGCATAGATATCTTTTATGCCACCCAGGGCCTGCAGCAGGGCCAGGGCGGTTTTTTCGCCAACGCCAGCCACGCCCGGAATATTGTCGACCTTGTCCCCCATTAACGCGAGGTAGTCGATAATCAGCGAGGGTGGGATACCAAATTTTTCGGCGACGGCAGCCTCATCCATTTTGGTATCGGTCATGGTATTCACCAACGTGACATGGGCATTCACTAGCTGCGCCATATCCTTATCTCCGGTCGACACCACCACCGGCCGCTCTGCGCCCGCCTGGGCCGCCAGGGTGCCAATCACATCGTCGGCTTCCACACCATCGATCACCAGTCTTGGCAAACCCATGGCGTCGACAATGTCGTGAATAGGTTGAATTTGCGCCCGCAGGTCGTCCGGCATCGGTGGGCGGTTGGCCTTGTAGTCGCTGTACATGTCGTCGCGAAAGGTTTTGCCCTTGGCGTCAAATACCACGGCAATGGGGCTATCGGGGTAATCCTTCTGCAGGCGGCGCAACATGCTGATAACCCCTTTCACCGCACCGGTGGGCTGCCCTTTGGAATTGGTCAGCGGAGGCAAGGCATGGAAGGCCCGGTATAAATAAGAAGAACCGTCTACCAGTACAAGAGGGGTTGTCGCAGTCATTGTCGAAATATTCATTGCCAGCCGAAGAAGCCGCGAGTGTATCACGAAGCCAGAAATCGAGTGACCCACATAGCAAGACCAAGTGTTACCGAAAATCTCCCCAGGTAACACCCAAATACCCTTATGAACAGTGCATTACACCAACATGAACAAAGTTTAAGCATATTGAGCTGTCGGCAATGTGTTACCTTACGTAACACAAGGTGACAACAGCATCTTGTTCCGGGGCAACAGCGCCCCACAGAGGAGAAAGAGAGATGAAAAAGCTAAGCAGCGCAGTACTACTTTTGATTGCCAGCACCGCAGCGTTTGCCGCTGACGAGGACACGGCGTCGGGCGCGCCGCTGGTATTAGCCTACAGTGAAGCCACCGCAAGTTATGCACCGGAGAATACGGCTGTTAACAACACCGTTAATGCCGAACGCGTACTGGCAAACACACTGGACGTGGTCTCAGCCTCACTGAGCGTAGCACTGGACAACTTCGAAGCGCCGTCACTGCCTGGCGCCAAAAACCTCGACCAGTAAACGCTAAGGACTTGCGACCAAACAGCTCGCAAATGCCTCACCAAGCTGGCGGTAAAAGCCCATAAAGCCGCCAGCTGTCGTGGTCTCACCCGCCATCGGGTCCAGCTCGACAACCGGCACGTCCAGTCCCTGCGTCAACACCCTCAACATCGCGGCAGGATATTGCGGCTCGCGAAATACACACTGTATCTCACCCGCCTGCAATTGCTCGCGCAACTCGGCCAGGTGTCGCGCTCCCGCCATACGGCCCTCACCACCCGACAGCACCAGCCCGCCACGCAAATCATAGCGAGCCTCAAAACGGGAAAAGCCGTCATGCAAAAACAGATAGCGCTGATCACCTGCTCGCTGCAAGCGGGACGCTAATGATTTGTCATACAGGCGCAGGGCAGAAGTGAGGCGCGCCGCGTTGGCATGGAAGTATGCACTGCGACTGGGCACCCGATCTGACAGCAGCTTAGCGATGCGCCGCACCATATAGTGAATTTGCTCAACATCCAGCCAGTAGTGGGCATCAACATCGCCGGGCTGGTCATCCGGATACAGAGCAACCGCATGGTCAAAGCGGCGGATGGGCTTGCTTAGGTAGTGCTCCAACGCGGGCCCAAACCACAGCACCATATCCGCTTTAGCCAAACGGCCGAGGTCAGAGCTGCGCAACTGAAAATCGTGAGGTGACGTCGCGGCAGACTGCAGCAACGCAACCTCGGCGGCATCGCCGGCAATGTCGACCACCAATAACTGCAGCGGCTTAACGGTAGTAATCAGTTGCAAGGACGACGCGTAAGCCGGCACAGAAATACAGCAAAAACACAGCAATATCAGCCAGCAGCGGCGCATGATCGACAGTAACCTCAACGTCAGGTGGTGTAACAGAAAGAAAATTGAAATATTATAACATTATTATTTCTACTAGGTGCTGACCAATGCCTACCGAGGCACCCGAGCAACATCACAACCATCAACATTGCATTGATGAAGCCCTGCAGCGTGCGCGCCAGATATGTGCCGCCCGCGGTGCACGACTCACGCCGATTCGCGAGCATGTTCTCAGCCTGATCTGGGAGAGCCACAAACCGGTGGGCGCCTATAGCTTGCTGGAGTCGCTTGATGCGCAAAGCGAGCGTCGCAGCACACCCCCCACCGTCTATCGCGCCCTGGATTTTTTACTGGAGCAGGGGCTGGTTCACCGCATTGCGTCGCTCAACGCCTTTGTCGGCTGCGCGGACCCAAGCCATCGACACTCCGGGCACTTCCTCATTTGCCGGCACTGCAATACCGCCATTGAACTCGACGCCGAGGCGATCGATAGCGCCATCCGCCAAGCCGCCGAGGGGCGCGGCTTCCACGCAGAAGAGCAGTGCGTAGAGGTTGTCGGCAGCTGCCAGCGCTGCCAGGAGCAACCCGAGAGTGCGTGACGGCCAACTTCTGCAGCTTGAAAAGGTGTCGCTTAGCCTCCGCCAGCAAACCCTGCTGTCAGAGATCGACCTGAACCTGGCGAGGCGAGAAATCATGACAATTATCGGCCCGAATGGCGCCGGTAAAAGCACCCTGCTGCGTATCGCCCTGGGCCTGCAGCGCCCCGATAGTGGCACCGTGACGCGCGCCCCAGGCCTGCGCATTGGCTATATGCCGCAGCGCCTGAGCATCAATCCACTGATGCCGATCAGCGTTAGTCGCTTTTTACGCATGTCGCAGCAGCGGCGCTGCAGCATCAAGCAGGCGCTGTCCCGCACGGGCATTGCCCACCTGGCTGACCGGCCACTCCACGATATCTCCGGCGGTGAAACTCAGCGGGTGCTACTTAGCCGCGCACTGCTCGCCGAGCCCGAGCTATTGGTACTCGACGAGCCGGCTCAAGGGGTGGACATCACCGGCCAAACCGAACTCTACGAGTTGATTGGCGAGCTGCGGGATCAGCTGGGCTGCGCAGTGTTGATGGTTTCTCACGACCTTCACTGGGTAATGGCCCAGACCGACACCGTTATTTGCCTCAATCAGCACGTTTGCTGCCACGGACACCCAGAGACGGTTAGCAATGATCCGGCTTATTTATCACTTTTCGGCCGTCGGCATGCCGAAGCGATTGCCCTTTATCAACACGACCACGATCACCGCCACGACATGCATGGCGAAGTTGTAAGGGAGAAGGGCGACGGCCCCTGCCATCATGACTGATATTTTACTCAACGCACTGGCGGCCGGACTGATATTGGCGCTGGTGTGCGGCCCCCTTGGCACGCTGGTCACCTGGCAGCGCATGGCCTACTTTGGCGACACTCTTGCGCACTCGGCACTATTGGGGCTCGCGCTCGGTTTAAGCTGGCAAATACGCTTGGAGTGGGCGGTGTTACTCGCCTGCACCGGCATCGCCGTGCTGCTGTTCGCCCTGCAGTTATGGCGCGACACCGCCCTGGACAGCTTACTGGGCATTCTCTCCCACACCAGTCTGGCACTGGGCTTGGTAGCGCTGTCATTTATGGATGGCCCGGCATTTGATCTCAATAGCTTTTTATTCGGCGACTTGCTGGCGGTAATGCCAGAAGATTTGCGCTTACTGGCGGGCATCGCCACCGTTGTATTGCTATTACTGGGCTGCTACTGGCGCGGCCTGGTAGCGGTAATCGCTCACGCCGAGTTAGCGGCTGTAGAGGGCCGCAATGTGAACGCTCTGCGCCTTTTGTTGATGCTGCTGATTGCCGCAACCGTCGCGGTCGCCATGAAGGTTGTCGGTGTGCTGCTGATCACCGCGATGCTCATTATTCCCGCGTCGGCGGCAGGCAGATTATCCCGCAGCCCTGAGCAGTGTGCGGTAATTGCGATTTTATGCGGCGTCGCAGCGGTGGCCTCAGGGCTGGCAGCCGCCTGGACGTGGGACAGCCCAGGCGGGCCAAGCGTTGTCTTGTGCGCAGCACTGATCTTCGTTGCGGCGCAGTTTAGCCGCGGCTTTCGTCAGGCATAAAAAAACGCCGACTCGCGGCGTTTTTAGCGCTGTTGCTTCTACCCTAATAATGCTCGCGGATCGTCAGGAAGCTGCGCTTCATCTTACTGATGTCTAGCGGCGCCCTGAAAAAGCCAAGGGAATGCCCCTGAGGATTGACTAAGGCAACGTTGGCGCTGTGATCCACCATGTAATCGTCACCGCCGCCCGGCACTTTGGCGAAGGGGATATTCAACGCCGTGGCAAAACGGTGGATCTCGAGAAAATCCCCCGTGATCCCGCGAAATGACGGATGAAAAAACGCTAAGTAGCTGCGCATTTGCTCGGGCGTATCCCGGGCCGGATCAACACTGGCCAGCCAAATTTGAGTGTTCGCCTGAACGTCCGGTTCCAGCTCCTGATACAGCAGCTTGAGCTGAGCCAGGGTGGTGGGGCAGATATCAGGGCAGTAAGTAAAACCGAAGAAAATCAGATTCCACTGGCCTTTGAGGGCCTCCGGGGTCAGCGTTTTCCCTTGTTCATCAAGCAAACTAAACCCGGGGATCATGCGCGGGTTCTCATAGAGGTAGGCCCCCTGATCACGCAATTCGTCCTTGGTCATCACCCGTGCTTTGGTGAAGGCGTAAAAGAAACCCGCAACCAAGCTGCCGGCAATCAGCAGAATAACTAAAACTGTTAGACGTATGCCGCGCCGCTGCTTATTTGTCGCTTCCGTGGCCTCACTCATAGCCAGACACCTCGTAAATGATCGTTGCGGGCAGCATATAATGGTCCAACAACATAACAATAAACAGGGCCATCAAGTAAATAATGGAGTACTTGAAGGTCGCCATCGGCGCTTTCGGGTCATTGCCGCGCAGCAGCACGATAGCCCAGTAAATAAAGCCCGCCCCCAAACAGATCGCCCCCAACAGGTACAACATGCCGCTCATTCCAGTGGCGAAAGGTAGCAGCGTGACCACGAACAACAACAGGGTGTAGAGCAGGGTATGCAATTTGGTGTAACCAATGCCGTGGGTCACCGGCAGCATGGGGATATCTACCTTGGCGTAATCATCGCGCCGGTGGATCGCTAGCGCCCAGAAGTGTGGCGGCGTCCACACAAAGATAATCAGCACCAGCAGCAGAGCATGGCCGTGAATCTCACCGGTAACCGCCGTCCAGCCTAGTAGCGGCGGCGCCGCACCAGCAATACCACCGATGACGATATTCTGTGGTGTCGCGCGCTTTAAATACAGGGTATACACCACGGCGTAACCGAGCAGCGAGGCGAGGGTCAACCAAGCCGTCAGGGCATTGATTTCAACTAACAGGATCGCCATTCCTGCAACCCCAAGAACCGCAGCAAAGATTGCCGCATTAACCGTTTTCAAACGCCCCTGCGCAATCGGCCGGTTGTGGGTACGCGCCATTATGAGATCGATACGGCGATCCACCAAGTGATTGACCGCCGCCGCGGCCGCCGCGCACAAGCCAATACCCAGGTTGCCAAACACCAACACCCGCCATGGCACCATGCCAGGGACCGCCATAAACATACCGATGATCGATGTCAGCAGCATGAGAAAGACGACATTCGGCTTACACAGCTCGTAGTAATCGCGCCAACTCACCGCCGACGATTGCGGCTCGGCCTCGGCGACATTTTCCCGACTCATACTCGTACACCCCCACGGTTTACCGTTGCGGTAAACACGCAATAATTCATTGTCACCATTACCAATAGCAGTAGCGCGCCAACTAGGTTATGCGTCACCGCCACAGCAATGGGGAAGTTAAATACTATATTGCTAATACCCAAAAGCACCTGGGCAACGAGCACGGCAAGCATGACCACCGACAGACGTTTCGCAGGCGCCGTCGCCAAGCCGCGCAGTTTCACAAACAAAAACAGCAAGTACAGGCTCGTTATGATCGCGCCGATGCGATGGCTGACATGGATGGCCACCCGCGCGTCGTTGTCCAGCACGCCACCAAGGTAGTTCGGCCCAACCTGCTGAGCGATATTAAAGCCGTTGGCAAAGTCCATCGGCGGCAACCACGCGCCCTGGCAGCGCGGAAAGTCGGGGCAGGCAATGTCGGCGTAATTGGACGTGGTCCAGCCACCGAGCGCGATT
This sequence comes from uncultured Spongiibacter sp., assembly GCF_964011655.1. Taxonomy (NCBI): domain Bacteria; kingdom Pseudomonadati; phylum Pseudomonadota; class Gammaproteobacteria; order Cellvibrionales; family Spongiibacteraceae; genus Spongiibacter; species uncultured Spongiibacter sp. Next base: position 27,536 of record NZ_CAXGPO010000011.1, read on the forward strand.
TGGCCAACAACAATCAGCAGCCCGACAACAACCAAAGGCCGCAGTGCGGTCAGCTTTGGCTCAACAATAGCAGGCAATTGCCAGCGCTGATTATTTAATCGCAGGGTAAGCAGCCACAATAAACTGATGGTTGTGAAGCCGCCCAACAGGTGGGCAGTGACCACTTGCGGCCACAGTTTCAGCGTCACCGTCCACATGCCGAACATGCCCTGCAAAATGATGAAGGCCAGCAGAAAAACCGGCAGTTTCAGGGGCTGCTCTGGGCCGCGGTTGCGCAGCGCAAACACCAGGATGCCAATGGTGAACAATCCCAGGCTCGTCGCTAAATAACGGTGCACCATCTCCGGCCAGGTCTTGTCGTGCTCCACTGGCATTTCCGGGTAGGCTTCATTCGCGCGAGCAACTTCGTGGTCTTCGGTCGGCCATAACACGTGACCATAGCAACCCGGCCAATCGGGGCAACCCAAGCCGGCGTCAGCCAAACGGGTAAACACCCCCATGCCCAACACAATAATGGCAACCAAGCAGGCACTGAATGCCAGACGAAATCCGGGCTTACGCAAATCGGGACTATTAAACAGCGTCATCTATCTCTCTACCAATCTGTTTTGTATTCGCCAGCACCGCACTACTTAAGCAAGCGGCGCATGTCTTTGAGCACGTCCTTGCCCAGGGTTGTTAACGTTTCCGTGGTGGTATCCTCTGCACGGTAGACCATCATCACCCACCCCAGCGGATCGACAACGTAGAAGCTGTGCTTGTCCAGCGGCGAAGTCGGCAATGCCGAAAAGGCCCTGAGGAAGCGACTGCCATCAACATTTACTACAGTAATGTCACTGTGCTCTTGCTCGATAAAATCGCGAAGCTGTGGCGACAAAGGCCCCTCAGTAGCAAGGTAGACGCGCTCGACCCGGTCCGTTTTCTTGCCCAAGGCCACATGTGTCTGCCGCGTTAAATACAGCATGCGCTCGCAAGCGCCCTGGCACTCGCGACCACCGACAACCATAAACACCCAACGCGACTCGGCGGTGTCAAACAGGTATTCGCTGCCATCAACACGGGTCGGCGATAATTCACTAAGCTGCACCGGCGGTTGAATTAAGCTACCGCGATTGACCGTGCCAAAATCCAATACTCGCTTTTGCGCCAACAAAAACATTACGCTGGACACGGCAATAACCAGCACCGGAATGGCAAGAATTAGCGCAACCTGCTTTTTACTACCTGAAGGCAGCTCCGACGTCATGATTTTCCCTCTTGTTTTAAACGCTGTTTAATTACCGCCAGCACATTGCTGTTGCGAATTAAAAATATCACCGCCAACATCGCCGCCATCGCAAACCACTGAACGGCATAGCCGTGGTGCTTTTGTGGCGAAACGTTTATCAGCACACGATCTGTACGTAGCGCAGCCGGGCTGCGTTCACTCAGGCGCATTACCGTCGGTAATACCCCATCTATTTCCTGCGCGACCTCGTCGGCATCGAACCACTGCTGGCGCCGTGGCCAGTTTGTCGGCGGCTCTTCTCCTAAGCTGAACGGCTCTTCCAGCGATTTATATAGCTCACCCTGTAGACGAAGCTTGCCCTCAGGCCACGTAATCTGCGGCAAGGTTTGGCGGCTCGGATCAGCAGCAATCCAGCCGCGTTCGACAAGAACTTTACGTCCATCAGCCAAATTCAGGAGCGCGATTATCTCATAACCGAATTGCCCCTGCCTGATCCGATTGTCCAATAACCAGTATCGTTGGGTGTCAAATTGTCCCAGGGCGAAAACCGGGCGGTAATTCGGGTAGTCGTTAAGCGCGGCGATATCCACGGCGGCTTGTTGCCGACGCTCCTGTGCGGCCGTTAATAGCCGCTGCTTCTCGTCAGCACGCTGCAGCTGCCAAAAGCCCAACCGTATCGTCAGGGGCAGGGCCAACAAGATAACGATCAAAGACTTCCAGTCGAGCGACCATTGCAAAGGCGTGCGCGTGTAAGGCATGTCGAAATTCCGATTGTGTATACTGCGGCAAACGCTATGGGAGAGTTCTAATGTGGTTAAAAGTCGTCATTGTAGTGCTATTTATTGCACTGTGTTTCAGCCTGTTCAGCGGCCTGTTTTTTCTATTTAAAGATCGCGGCACAACGATGCGCACCTGGCAGTCACTGAGCGTGCGCCTAGCGATTGCGACGCTGCTGATGGGCTTTCTGTTTTATGGGGTCTATACCGGCCAGCTTGGCTCAAAGGCTCCCTGGGATCAGCGCTACCTGGATGACGGCCGCGCCACACGCTAAGCACCACATAAAAAAACGGCCGGAAACGCCTATTTGCCATGCAAACTCACGTATCCGGCCGTTTTCGGCGTCACTAAACGCTACTTACAAGATATAGACAAACAGGAACAGGAATACCCATACCACGTCTACAAAGTGCCAGTACCAAGACGACGCTTCAAAGCCAAACTGATCATCGGCGGTGAAATGCCCCTTGCTTGTTGAACGCAGCCACTGGATCAGCAGCATGACGGTACCCATCGCCACGTGGAAGCCGTGGAAGCCGGTCAACATGAAGAACGTTGTGCCGTAAACACCGCTGTTCAGCTTGATGCCATATTCAAACAAGGCTTCGTGGTATTCCATGTACTGCAGGTACAGGAAGATCGCACCCAGCGCCACAGTAATGAACAACCACAGGTTAAACTTCTTGCGGTTGTTTTCTTTGATGCCCATGTGAGCAATGTGGCAAGTGAAGCTGGAGGTCAGCAGGATGATGGTGTTGTACAGCGGCAGCCAGTGGCCGATGTTAGCAAAACCAGGGAAAGACAAGTGCTTCTCTGCACCGGTAAATTCACCATTGTTCGCCAGATGCCCCGCAGCCGCCTGACCAGAAACACCACCAATGGCGTCCTGAGGCGTTTCCATCAACGGCCAGCTGTACTCAAAGCCCGGCCATAGCAGCGTGTTCATCGCGCCATCGCCTTCGCCCGCCAGCCATGGGCCAGCCAGGTTACGAATGTAGAACAGTGCGCCAAAGAAGGCTGCAAAGAACATCACTTCCGAGAAGATAAACCACTGCATGCCAATCACGTAAGAGTGCTTGAGCTGAGCACTGTTCATGCCCTGGCGGTTTTCACGAATAGTGGTTGCGAACCATACCCACAGAGTGGCGGCGAAATACGCCAAACCTGCAAACAGGATAAAACTAGAGTTGGTTTCTTCACCGGGGCGATAGCTGGCGTCGTTAATTACGCTGGCCGCGCCATAAACCGAAGCTACCAAACCGATAGTTGCGTTGATAGCAAGGCTACTTTTCTCCGGCACGTAATAGGTTTCGTGCCCGGCATTGCTTTGACCCGCCATGATTAATTCTCCGTTTTCTCGCTTGAGAAAAATCTCTTTCTATTTAGACGCCGCAACAGAATCCTGCTTTGCGGCCATCTCGGTTACGTCAAAAATCGTGTAGGAAAGGGTGATTACGTGTATGTCTTTGGGTAGATCCCGGTCGACAATAAAACGCAACGGCATATCGGCTTCTTTGCCGGCATCCAGCGGTTGCTGGTTAAAACAGAAGCACTCGGTCTTGTGAAAGTACTCTGCCGCACGCGAGGGAACGATGCTGGGAATGGTCTGCGATACCATATAGTGGCTCTGGGTGTTCTTGGCGTAGAACGTCACCATCGCAGGCTCCCCGGGATGAACCTCTACCTGACTGGTATTCGGGCCAAACTCCCAGGGCATCAGCTCGTTATTTTGCGCGACAAACTGCACTTTTACCGTGCGGCTTTCGTCAACCGCACTGTCAACCACTTCATAGCGGCCACCTGTCTTACCGTTGATACCCAACACCTCACAAAGTGCATTGTAAAGTGGTGGCATCACCCACATGGCAAAGGCAAACATTGCGACAACAAGCACCAGTAACTTACCAGTGGTTTGAATAACGTTACGCTGCGTTGCATTTGCCATGTTTCCGACTCCTCTTACTTAACTTCCGGTGGTGTGCTGAAAGTATGGTAAGGCGCCGGGCTAGGTACGGTCCACTCCAGAGTGGTTGCACCATCCCAAACTTTGTCGTCGTTGACCGGCTTGCCGTGCGTGATGGTCCGAACAATGTTGAACAGGAACAACAGCTGGCTAGAGCCATAGATGAATGCACCGATAGACGACATCATGTTGAAGTCAGCAAACATCAGGTTGTAGTCAGGGATACGACGCGGCATACCTGCCAAGCCCACGAAATGCTGCGGGAAGAAGGTCAGGTTGAAACCGATGAATGATACCCAGAAGTGCACTTTGCCCATGGTCTCGTTGTACATTTTACCTGTCCACTTAGGCAGCCAGTAGTACACGGCAGAAGACAGAGCAAAGATCGCACCCGCCACCATGGTGTAGTGGAAGTGAGCAACAACGAAGTAGCTGTCGTGGTATTGGAAGTCAGCCGGCGCAATCGCCAACATCAGACCAGAGAAACCACCCACGGTGAACAGGAATACCTTGGCGATAGCAAACAGCATCGGCGTTTCAAGGGTAATAGACCCCTTGAACATCGTGGTAATCCAGTTGAACACTTTCGCCGCCGTTGGTACTGCGATCAGCATAGTGGCGTACATAAAGAACAGCTCACCAGCGATTGGCAGACCTACGGTGTACATGTGGTGAGCCCACACGATGAACGATAGGAAAGCGATAGAAGCCGTCGCGTAAACCATCGATGCATAGCCGAACAGAGGCTTGCGCGAGAAGGTTGGGATAACCTCAGACACCACACCAAAGGCAGGCAGAATGATGATGTATACCTCGGGGTGACCAAAGAACCAGAACACGTGCTGGAACAGAACCGGGTCACCGCCACCCGCTGCTGAGAAGAAGCTGGTACCGAAGTGAATATCCATCAACATCATGGTAACTGCGCCAGCCAGTACGGGCATTACCGCAACCAGCAAGAAAGCAGTGATCAACCACGTCCACACGAACATCGGCATTTTCATGTAGGTCATGCCAGGCGCGCGCATGTTCACAACCGTAGCGATAATGTTGATCGAGCCCATAATGGACGAGATACCCATCGCGTGTACGGCGAAAATGAAGAAGGTCACGCTCGGTGGCGCATAGGTCGTCGACAGCGGCGCGTAGAATGTCCAACCGAAGTTAGGACCGCCACCTTCCATGAACAAGGTAGACGCCAACAACAGGAATGTGGGCGGCAGGATCCAGAAGGACCAGTTGTTCATACGCGGCAGTGCCATATCTGGCGCGCCGATCATCATTGGAATCATCCAGTTCGCCAAACCGACGAAGGCCGGCATAATGGCGCCGAATACCATGACCAGGCCGTGCATGGTGGTCATCTGGTTGAAGAACTCCGGCTCAACAATTTGCAAACCGGGTTGGAACAGCTCTGCTCGAATAATCATGGCGAACGAGCCGCCAAGCAGGAACATAGCGAAACTGAACCACAAGTACATCGAGCCGATGTCTTTGTGGTTGGTGGTGGTTAACCACCGGGTCAAACCTTTAGCAGGTCCGTGAGCACCCATGGTGAATCCTCCTACTGACCTTTCTTGAAGTTATACACATCGATCGGCTGTACCTTGTCACCCATATTGTTGCCAAAGGCATTACGGGTATAGGTAACGACTGCCGCCAAGTCGACGTCGTTCAGCTGACCACCAAAGGCCTGCATCGCAGAACCTGGGACGCCGTTAACCAGCACATCGATGTGCGCAGTAACTTCGCCGGTAGCAATAGGGCTATTGGCAATGGGTTTACCCACACCGCCTTCACCGTTGGCACCGTGACAAGCCATACAAGAGCGGTTGTAAATGCCCTTGCCGCGCTCAACCAGCTCATCCATAGAGAAGGTTTGCGCCATCAGCTTTTTGATCTCAGCGGCCTCAGCTTGCTTAGTCGCCATCCACGCTTTGTATTCAGGCTCTTCAACAACGTTGACAACGATCGGCATAAAGCCGTGATCGCGACCACACAGCTCGGCACACTGGCCGCGGTATACACCGGTTTCAGTCGGCTTGGTCCACGCCTCGTTGATGAAGCCCGGAATCGCATCACGCTTAACGGCCAGTGCAGGTACCCACCACGCATGCAGCACGTCGTTTGCAGTGACGAGGAAGCGAACTTTGGTATCAACCGGAATCACCAGCGGCTCATCTACTTCGATCAAGTAGTTCGAACCCTTGGCTTCGGTGTTACCGATTTCAGCTTTGTCAGTCAGCAGGTTAGAGAAGAAGCTGACATTGTCGCCTTCGGGATTAATGTACTCGTACTTCCACTTCCACTGATAGCCGGTGATCAGAACGTCGAGCTCTGCATCATCGGTGTCATAAATTTCAATCAGGGTGCTGGTCGCCGGCACAGCCATAACGATCAACAGCAGGAATGGCACGACGGTCCATGCGATTTCCAACTTAGTGTTTTCGTGGAAAGTGGCTGGTTCTTCGTGACGCTCTTTGCGATAGGCAAAAACCGAGTAGAACATCACGCCAAAGACGATAATGCCTACTACCACACACACCCAAAACACAAACATGTGCAGGTCGTAGATTTTGGCACCAACTTCCGTTACGCCCGGCGTCATATTTGTTTGCCAACGCTGGGGGTTACCCTCCGTCGCCCATGCGCCAGTACTAAGCAGGCTAAGCAGCATCAGCACAGGACAAAGCGCCAGCTTATACAGCCGTTTCGCTTGTTGATACATCTCCCGTGTCTCCGTATAAGTTATAAGAATCCCTTCGCCGATCGACGACAGGCAGACACGCTAGACGCTTTCTTATATATGGAACGCAGTTGCGAACTCACGGTCAGAACAGCTATACGGACGCAAAAACGCTGCCCTGGCCCACCGCCAAGCAACGTCACTCCCCCCGAAATTGCGCGCTTGCCCACACCGAAATAGCTTTGGGTGCGACAAAACGCCGCAATTATAAACCTGAAGAAACCAGCAAGGCTACTCCGAAACACCGAAGGCGCGCTCACCGGGGCGCCAAATTAACGCGCAGTCCGTGAAAATATACCAGTTAGAGCATTATTACCCAGCGCACACCACTAGATATAGGCAATGAGAAAAGCCGCACCGTTTAAAAAATAGACGGTGAGATGCACCGCAGCTGTGCACATCCGCGCCAGCCGATTACACTTGCGGCAACGCCGAGATGCCAGAAACATGCCCAACACCCCCACAGCCACACCCTTGAATGCGAAAATTTGGTCGCTAGCCTGGCCAATGATTCTCGCCAACTTATCAGTGCCACTACTCGGCTTGGTCGACACCGCCGTGCTCGGCCACCTTGCTGACAGCCGTCACCTCAGTGCCGTGGCGATCGGCGCAAGCATTCTGTCACTGTGCTACTGGACCTTCGGCTTCCTGCGCATGGGCACCACCGGCGCCAGCGCCCAAAGCCTTGAGCATAGCGACAGCCTACTAATCAAAGCCGTACTACTCGGCCTGGCGCTCGGCAGCGTAGTTTGGCTGATATCGCCAGCATTGCGGTCGCCCGGCCTGACCTTAATGAATGCAGAGGGCCATTTACGGCCACTGGCCGACAGCTATTTGCAGATCCGCCTAATCAGCGCGCCGGCCGTGCTTGCCAGTTACGCAATCACCGGCTGGCTACTCGGGCAACAGCAAGCACGCTGGCCACTGGCAATTGCCCTGTTTACCAACATCCTGAACATCTTTTTGGATTTGTTGCTGATTGTCGGCCTGAACATGGCCAGTGAGGGCGCCGCAATCGCCAGCGCTATCAGCGAATACGCTGGTTTCACCCTCGGCCTCTATGCCGTTCGACAGCCCCTTGGTAGCGCCATACGACGGGGCCTGCTCAATAGTCTGAAAAGAGGCATGCCGATGCGGCGCCTGCTGAGCGCCAATGCACAAATTCTTGTTCGCACCGCCGCACTATTATTCAGCTTCAGCTTCTTTACCGCCCAGGGAGCCAAACACGGCGAAGTGATTTTGGCGGCCAACACAATTTTAATGCAGCTCGCACTGGCCGCCGCCTACGGTATGGACGGCTTCGCCCATGCGGCAGAAGCGCTAGCCGGCCGCGCTTACAAACAGGCCGACAGGGGCGCCTTTCTGGAAGTTTGTAAAACCTGTGGCCGCTGGTCATTGTATTCCGCCTTGGCGGCGAGCCTGATCCTCGCCACCGGCAAACCACTCATCCTGTCACTGATGACCAGCATCGCTGATGTTCAGGCCACCGCCAACCACTACTACCCCTGGCTGATCGCGCTGCCACTGCTAAGCGTGGCCAGTTATTGTTACGACGGCATTTTTATCGGGGCGCTGCGCACCGGCGCCATGCAGTACTGCATGCTGTTCAGCGTATTTGTTGTGTACCTGCCACTGTGGTGGGCATGCACGTCCTGGGGCAACCACGGCCTCTGGCTGGCCTTTGCAGCCTTCAATGCCACACGCGGCCTGACGTTGGCCGCGTGTTTCTTCTGGTTATTCTCAGAAAAACGCTGGAAGTACAGCACACCTAGCGGTAACACTTCATTCCAATAAAGATGCAAGCACATTTGCTGAATTTCATTAACTTTTTGTGATAAATCAACAAAACCTCATCCAAACAGAAAAACCGGGCGTAACCACTGTTACAAAATTTGTTTCGTTTGGTAGCATGCGATCCAACAGACATGCCCGTACTCTGAGGTTTTTAAAAATGAAAGTTTTCCCTCTCGTTGCTCTTTTCACTAGCTTGGCGACTTTTTCAGCGGGAAGCCAAGCGGCCTGCGCCCTGGCCGCGATAATGGGTGCGCCAGCGCTGCCCGCTAGCGATACCAACAATCTGGAGCGCCTGGCAGACTTGCGCGACAGCGTTGATAGTTATTTGACTAGCGCCAGTGCACGTTTGGAGTCTTGCACAGGCTCTGATCCGTTCGTGTATAACTACGCCGTTGATCGCCTTGAAGATTACGCAAGCGCCTTCAATGCGTTAGCCCAACGCCACAACACCCAGATCATCGCATCGAACTAATTGCGCATCAGCGTTGGCGATCGCAGGTCAACGCGGCCGCGGCGTTTTTTATCAACGCCTCGGCCCGCCGCGCTGCGGGGCCTGCCAGCTCCCGCTCTGGCAATACAATGAAGAGTTCGGCGAAACGTTCGCGACCCTCGTTCAGCGGCAGCGGCTTGAGTAACCCGCTGTTGAGCGGTTCTTGAATCACAACTTCAGGCAACCAAGCAAAGCCCACCCCCCGGCACACGGCTTGCACTGAAAAATCGATTCGACTCACCGTCAAGCGCTGCGCGGCCTCGAGCCACCCGGAGTCCCTGCGACGTCGCGCCCCGGAGTCGCGCACCACAACCTGACGATGGGCACGCAGGTCCTGGTAACTCAGCGCTCGGTCAAGCTGGTGCAGGGCATGGTCGCGGTGTGCGACAGCAATGAACCGGACTCTCAGCAGCGGGTCGCCCAAAAAGCCCGGCGGTACAATGCCCGTGATCGCGAGGTCACACCGCTGTTCAAGCAGCGCTTCCTCGGCGCCACTGAGCACCGTCTCCACGCACTCCAGGCGCGTTTCGGGGCACTCTATGGCCAGCTGCTCGAGGCAATCCAACATAGCGGCTTGCGGGAACAACGCGTCGCTGACAATCCGCAGCTGCGGCTCCCAACCCTGAGCGAGGGTTACGGCAGACGCCTCCACCCGCAACGCCTCATCGAGCAGGGCGCGGCCGCGGCGGTAAAAAAGCTGTCCGGCGTCGGTCAACTCGGCTTTACGGCCCTTTATCTCAAACAGGGCGACCGCCAGTTGCTCTTCAAGCTTTTGAATTGCATAGGTAACGGCCGACTGGCTCTTGTGTAATTTTTCCGCCGCTCTGGAGTAGCTCCCCTCATCCACTACCGCCATAAAACAGTGCCACTGGTCGAGATTCGTTCGAGGTCCGCGCATAATACATCAACTTATTCGATTGTTTAGCCGCTAAAATTGCGCTTTTTAAACAATTAAATCAATAGTTAACTACTCCCATCGCAACTCACCACACGTAGCAACGGGAGGCACCATGCCTAATATTCTCTACATCAGCAGCAGCCTGTCAGGCGAACAGGGACATTCCAGCCAAATGGCACAAGAGTTCATCGCGGGCCGGCGCGCCCAAGGCGAGTCAATCAACGTGATCCACCGCGACCTGCACGCACAGGCATTGCCTCACCTGGACGCACAGCGCTTCGCCGCACTGACCACTGCGCCAGAAAACCGCTCAGCAGAGCAGTCTGCCATCGCGGAACAGTCCGACGCGCTCATTGCAGAAGTCCGCAGCGCCGACGAAATTGTCATTGCAATGCCCCTGTACAACTTGGGTGTACCGTCAACATTTAAGGCGTGGATCGACCATATTGCCCGGGCAGGGGAGACCTTCCGCTATACAGAAAATGGCCCGCAGGGCTTGCTCCATGACCGCCCCGTGCACATTTTTGCGGCCCGTGGCGGCCAGTATGTCGGCACCGCGATGGACACCCAGAGCCCCTACCTGCGTCATATTTTCGGCCTTATGGGCATTGAGTCTATCCACTTCATTTACGCCGAAGGGCTAAACATGGGGCCAGAAACCGCCGACCAAGCCAGGCAGCACGCCCGCGAGGCGATGTTTAAACACGCCTCTTAAATTTAGAGTGAGGAGTCAGGTATGACACAGCGAACCGTTACTCGCCGCATTACCGCTCGCAACACCCGCGATGGCGCGGGGGTCAGCCTCAAGCGTAGCCTGGGCAGCACCCCCGGAGATCGCATCGACCCCTTTCTAATGCTCGATGAGTTCTACTCCGACCGCGCAGAGGACTACATTGCGGGGTTTCCCGCCCACCCTCATCGCGGCTTTGAAACCGTGACCTACATGCTCGCCGGAAACATGCAACACCGCGACCATATGGGAAATGAGGGCAACGTCGGGCCGGGAGATGTGCAGTGGATGACGGCCGGGCGGGGAGTGATCCACTCGGAAATGCCTCAGCAGCGCGAGGGTTTGCTGCGCGGCTTTCAGCTATGGGTGAACTTACCGGCTGATGAGAAAATGCGACCGGCTGTGTATCAAGATATCAACTCAGCGAGCATTCCGGTGTATCGCGGTGAAGGTTTCTCTCTCCATCATATCGCCGGAGAACTTGCGCTGCCCAGCGGGCACAGCTTGGGCTACGTTAACGGCGTAGATGGGCAGCAATACAGTACCCAACCGGTCTACGCCGACATCCGCTTTACGTCGGCGCGCGCACTTAAGCTTGGCCTGCCTGCTGGTCACAACGCCGCGGTGTACTGCTATGACGGCAGCCTGGAAATCGGCGGGGAGCGTATTTGTGCTGGAACCGCAGCGCTACTCAGCCCAGGCGACAGCGTAATACTTGATGGCGAGCCAGATAGCGGCGCGCTATTGATAGCCGGTAAACCCATTGGCGAACCGGTGGTGCAATACGGCCCCTTTGTGATGAACAGCAACACGGAAATTGAGCAAGCGCTGCGCGACTATCGCGACGGCACCCTCACTGACTAGGGCGGCGTTGAATCGTCGCTCTTTGTCCCCATCTAAACACTGACAGCAGCTTAGCTAGGGGCGTATAGTATTCACAAATGGAGGAAGTACAATGAGCAACAGTATTCGCGTCCGTGACATCATGACCAGCCCCGCACCCTTTGTGCGCATGCACACACCACTGGGGGAAGTCGTCGACACCCTATTGCGCAGCCAGGTTATGGGCCTGCCCGTATTAGACGATAACGACCGCGTTGTCGGCTTCGTCTCTGAACAGGATTGCATCCATTCTATGCTGGTCAGCAGCTACCACTGTGAAGGCGTGCCGAACGTTGACGATGTCATGCACAACGAGGTGCTTGCCGTCGAAGCCGAACAGAATATTGTCGACCTCGCGCAAAATATGGGTAAGAACAAACCCAAACTCTACCCAGTGATTGAAGACGGCAAACTTCTCGGCTTGATTACCCGCAGTGCCATCTTGAGTGCGCTTTGGGAAAACCGCGCACACTGCGACTCTCAATGACCGCCGCTCAAGCGCTCACCACCGCCGCCCTGTGCGCCATGCTCGGCGCCTGTGGCAGCGGTCAGTACGATCAACAACGAGAGTGGGCCCTGCAAGAGTGCGACAAAATACTCGACCCCGATGATCGCCACCACTGCCGGCAAGACACCCCTCACTACCTGCGCTAACGACTTCGCAACCGGACATCGGAGATCATGGTAAGTCGCATCGCCCCAGCTACACTAGTGCCTATTCATTACCGTTTGATAGTTACAGCCCTCGGCAGCAGCTCTGCACCGAGTCAAACACAAGCTATATAACAACACCGCCGTTCCGCGGTGGACACATGCATCTTGATAAGGAGTGCTACGTGAGCGAAACCCAATATGAAATCATCGTCTTTGGCGCCAGCAGTTTCGTTGGTCAGATTATCTGCGAATACCTGAGCACCTACCAAAGCGAAGACACGCCCTTACGCTGGGCAATGGCGGGGCGGAGCGAGAGTAAACTGCAGGCAACCCGCGATGCGCTAAGCGGCGAGAAGCCGGACATTATATTGGCAGACTCAAACGACGAGGCATCACTGCGCCAGCTCGTTGAAAAAACCCGTGTTGTTCTCAGCACCGTTGGCCCCTACGCGCTTTACGGCGAGCCTCTGGTAAAGGTCTGCGCCGAGACTGGCACCGACTACTGCGACCTGACCGGCGAGGTGCACTGGATTCGTCAAATGGTGGATCGCTACCAAACCACCGCCCAACAATCCGGCGCGCGTATCGTACATTGCTGCGGCTTTGACTCCATACCCTCCGACCTCGGCGTCCTCTTCACGCAGCAGCAATTTGAGCAACGCCACGGCAAACCGAGCAGCGATATTCGTATGCGCGTAAAAGCTGCCAAGGGTGGCTTGTCTGGCGGCACCTTCGCCAGCTTACTCAACGTAATGAAAGAAGCCTCCAAGGACCCAGCGCTGCGCAAGCAAATGGCCGACCCCTATCTAATTGCTACCGACGCGTCCTACAGCGCTCGTCAACGCAACCCAGGCCTGGCCGAACACGACCCCGTTACCGGGCGATGGATGTCACCCTTCATCATGGCGGCAATCAACACCCGCGTGGTTCACCGCAGCAATGCCTTACTGGCCTCCAAATACGGCGAAAATTTTCGCTATGAAGAAACCATGCTCACGGGCAAGGGGCTGTCCGGCCGCCTCAGCGCCTACGGTATTGGTAGCGGCCTGGCCGCATTCATGGTTGGCGCAGCGATAAAACCCAGCCGCTGGCTGCTGGAAAAGCTTCTTCCCGCGCCGGGCGAAGGCCCCAGCCCTGAAGACCAACTGAATGGCTTCTTTGATATGCGCTTCTACGCCCTTGAAGACGGCAGCAGCAAACTGCAGTGCAAGGTGACCGGTGACCGCGACCCCGGCTATGGCTCAACCGCCAAAATGATCTCTCAAGCTGCACTGTGTTTGGCGCGCGACATCGATGCCAAGCAATGCGGTGGCGGCATCTGGACACCGGCGAGCAGCATGGGCACCACACTGCAGGGTCGCTTAGAAAGCTACGCTGGATTACGCTTTGATGTTGTGGATGGCTAACGCCATTCCATACAGGGAGGGCGAATATGAAACTGCGCGATATTATGGCCTCACCGGTCGTTACCGTTGAAAGTGACGACCGTTTGAGCACCGTGCGAGAGTTGTTTATGAAGACCCGGTTCCACCACCTGCTGGTGGTGGAGGGCGGAAAGCTTAGGGGGAGTATTTCTCAACGGGATCTTGCCGCCGCCATCAGTCCAAACATCGGCACCATGGCGGAACTGCCTAAAGACCAGGCAACCCTCAATAAGCACGCCCACCAGATCATGCGCAGGCAGCTGCTATGCCTGGCACCTGACGACGATGTTCACGCCGCCATTGCCGCCTTTAACCGCAACGATATTGCCTGCATCCCCATTGTGGATAGCGCGCAGCAAACCGTCGGCATTGTCAGCTGGAGAGACATATTACGTCGCGCTGAGGAATGCGGCTTTAACGGCGACTAATGCGTCGCCGCATCAGCCAGAGAACGCACCGGCATCGCGCTCACTTACCCAGATCAACGCTTCATCACGCTGAATTTCCGTGAAGTGTTCAATCTCTGCATTGGGCATCCAGTGGGTAATCAGCTGCGCGCCACGGCTGTACCAGCGCGGTTCACCGACCAATGCTGTGCGGGTAATATGTTTGAAAAAGCGCGCGAGCAATCGCATTTCTTTTAGCAGGCCACGCAAGGTGAAGCCTTTGAAATGCTCTAACTCGATATAAATACCGAGGTATTCCTCGTTTTCCAGCTTGTGTTCAACGGCGTCATAGATTTCCGCCATGTCGTCGTGATTTACCTTGCCAGACACCTTTACCCCAATTACATGGGAAGAAGGTATTGGCAGCAGCTCCAACATCATGTTACCTCCGCGAACCATTTCAGGCGGCCTAGACCGCTTACATAACAGTATAGATAAGCATTACTGAAATGCGTTCCGCGAAGCGTGGATATTACCAATCTCAGTGATCGCGGCGCTCAGGCTTGGCCTTGGGGTCGAGGATAGAAACGACTCTTACTTCATCTTCATGAGCGAGCGGCGCTTCGCCAGCCCGGGGTTGATTAACACGGGTCGGCGGCTCGTTGACCGCAACATCATCGTCGCGGATCGACTCTTTAAAACCACAGCGAATACACTCGCGCACTTGCTCGACCTCTGAGACGCGGTACATCACGGTTTTATCCATCTCAGCGCACTTGGGGCACACCGCCCCCGCAATAAAACGCCTGGGTTTAAACTCCGTTGCCATGCGTGGCCCCTCCTGTATTTACCGCGATGCCGCTGTGCCGCAGTAACGCGTCATTGGCAGGCTCTCGCCCACGAAACTCAGTAAATAGCAGCGCCGCATCACGCGCACCGCCTTGTTCCAATATCACCTTGCGGAACCGTAAGCCGGTATCTCTGTCCATCACGCCGCGCTCTTCAAACAGCGAAAAGGCGTCCGCAGACAACACCTCGGCCCACTTGTAGCTGTAATAACCCGCGGCGTATCCACCGGCAAAGATATGCGAAAAACTGTTTTGAAAACGGTTAAACGCTGGCGGCCGCAACACGGCAACCTGGTCGCGCACCTCAGCCATCAGGGCATCGATTTGCGACTCACTGGCAATATCCGCCTGCATATGCAGACGGAAATCAAACAGTGCAAACTCTATCTGGCGCAGCATCTGCATACCCGATTGAAAGTTTTTCGCCGCCAGTAGCTTTTCCAACAAGGCCTCGGGCAGCGGCTCACCGGTTTGATAGTGACCGGAGATATCGGGAATCACGGATTTTTCCCAGCACCAGTTTTCCAAGAACTGACTGGGTAGTTCTACGGCATCCCAAGCCACTCCGTTTATTCCGGATACGGCGAGGCAGTCTATCTGGCTTAACATGTGGTGAAGGCCGTGACCAAACTCGTGGAAAAGCGTCGTCACCTCATTGTGGGTCAATAACGACGGGCGGTCGGCACTCGGCGGCGTAAAGTTGCACACCAAAAAGGCGACGGGGCGCTGCATGTTGCCATCGCCAAGCATCCGGCGCCCCCGGCAATCTGCCATCCACGCGCCGCCACGCTTATTGGCGCGGGCGTATAAGTCGAGGTAGAACTCCGCAATGGTATCGCCGCCACGACGCAGCGCGAAACACCGCGCATCGTCGTGCCAGAGTGGCGCCTCTTGCTCGACAATATCCAGATCGAACAACTCGCCCGTTACCTTAAATAAGCCTTCGAGCACACGCTCCACCGGGAAGTAGGGACGCAGCTCTTCCTGAGACACGGCGTAGCGGGCCTCCCGCAGCTTTTCGCTAAAGTAGGGTACATCCCACGCCTCGAGCTCGTGCTGACCCTGTTCGGCGGCAAAGGCCTGCAATGCTTTCAGCTCCTGCTCGGCCACGGGTTTACTGGCAGTCGCCAACTCCGACAGAAAACCCAGCACCGCATCACAGGACGGCGCCATTTTGCTCGCCAATGACTTTTCAGCGTAACTGCCAAAACCCAACAGGCGCGCTTGCTCGGCACGCAATTGCAATATCTCCACCATCAGCGGGCCGTTGTCCCACTGGACGCCGCTTGGTGACTGCGCAGAAGCGCGGGTCACGTAGGCCTCGTAGAGCTCACGGCGGATCTCCCGGTTGTCGCAGTACTGTATTACCGGCAAATAACTCGGTATGTCCAAACTCAAGCGATAACCTTTTTGGCCCGCCGCCGTTGCGGCAGCGGCGAGGTTATCCAGCACCGACTCCGGCACACCGGCGAGCGACTCCGCATCAGCGACAAACTTTTCCCAACCGTCTGTGGCATCCAGTACATGGTTGGAGTAGGCGGTCGACAGCTCACTGAGTCGCTGCTGTATTTCACTAAAGCGAGTGGCTTCGTCACCATCCAGAGCAACCCCGGACAGCGTGAAATCGCGCAGCATGTTTTCCACCGCCTTCTGGCGAGCAAATGATAGCTGCTGAAACTGGTCACTCTCTGACAGCGCCTTCACGCGCTCATAAAGGGGACGATTCTGACCCATCTCACTGCTGTAAGCCGTCAACAGAGGCAAGCACTTATTGTAGGCATCGCGCCAGGCATCACCGCTGATCACCGCATGAAGGTGGCTCAAGGGTGCCCAGAATTGCTCAATGCGATCGTTGATCTCTTCCAGCGGCTGCATGAGCGATTGCCAGCTGAGCGGCGTATCGCTGGCTAACAGGCCTGCAACATCGGCGCGGCTGCGATTAAGCAGTTCCTCGCACTGGGCGGGATAATCGGCCGGTCGCAATTGAGAAAATTCCGGAAGAGATTGCTCTGCATACATGAATAAGCACTCACATGATCAAAAAAATGAACAAGCCCTAGCTTAACAGATCGCAGGCCCAGGCTGGGCCAGAAAGCATGTTCGCCGACCACCCGGCTCGCTACAATAGATCTTTCGTCAGTGCTTCGAGGATCATTGCAATGGGCTACCGCGCCGAGAACTACACCCGCCGCTTTGAGGGTCATCAACCTCAGTTGGAAGAGGGGGTATTTATCGACCCCAGTGCCGTTGTCATCGGCGATGTCCACATTGGTCGCGACAGTTCCATTTGGCCGCAAAGCACCGTTCGCGGCGATATGCACAGCATTCATATCGGCGAGCGCTGCAGCATTCAGGACAACAGCGTGTTACACATCACCCATGCTGGCCCCTACAACCCCGACGGATATCCGCTGCGCATTGGCGACGACGTGACCGTTGCCCACAGCGTGACGCTGCACGGGTGCGAAATTGGCAGTCGAGTATTGATCGGTATGGGAAGCATCGTCATGGACGGCGCAATTATCGAAGACGATGTCGTGGTAGCGGCCAACAGCCTGGTACCACCCGGTAAGCGGCTTGCCAGTGGCCATCTCTATGTCGGCAGCCCCGCTAAAGCTGCCCGGCCGCTGAGCGAAAAGGAAATGCGCTATTTCTGCTACAGCTCGGCAAACTACAGCAAGCTAAAAGATCGCCACATCGCTGAATTAGAAACTGATAGCGCCGGTGTCGACGAGTAGATAAGCCAGATAAGCAAGGTATACCGACAACAGCAGCCCGCCCTCGTAGCGGCGGATTTCCGGGGCCCGACGCGGACCGAAGGCAACGAGGTAGAAGCCCGCTGTTAGCATCAACATCAGCGGGTAATCGCGGTCGACGATCGCCATATCAATGGCGCCGGGCGCAATCACACCGGGCAGCGCCATCACCCCCAGCAAGTTAAATAGGTTTGAACCGATCACATTGCCAATGGCAATGTCGTGCTCGCCCTTGCGCGCCGCGGCGACCGACGCCGCCAACTCGGGCAAACTAGTACCAATGGCCACCACCGTTAGGCCGATCACCAAATCGCTAACACCGAATATTTGCGCCAACTCCACCGCTGACCACACCAGCATGCGCGCCGATGCCATCAGTAAAATCAGGCCGACTAACAGCCAGCCCAGGGCAACGGGCAGCGACATATCCTTGGGAATTTCTTCGGCGTACTCGGCCTCCAAGGCATCGCCGCGGCTGTGCTTGGCTTCCCACAGTTGCCGCAACACTACCGCTAAAAACCCGCCCAGTAATATGCAGCCATCAGTAAAACCAAGCTCGCCATCGCGCAGCAAAAAATAGCCGCCCAGCATCACCAGCAGCAGCAGGGGAATTTCTCGGGTTATCAACTTGCTTTGCACGCGCAGCGGGATGTACAGCGCCGTCAGGCCGAGAATCAGCGCAATATTTGTGATATTCGATCCCAGCGCGTTCCCCACCGACAGCCCCGACTGACCGTCGGCGGCGGCCATTGCCGAGACCAGCATTTCCGGTGCAGAGGTACCAATCCCCACCACCAAAATACCTACCACCAGGGTCGACACACCCAAAATCGACGCCGTCGCCGACGCGCCGATAACAAACCTGTCGGCACTCCACACCAGAATAACCAAACCAAGAATGAGGGTTGTCAGGATCAACAGCATACAACAAGGGCCCGCAAAGCAATTTTCAGTGAGAAAGGGATTGGCGAATCAACTCAATGACTGGCCGTGTATCAGGGCGAACGCCTCGCCAAATGCAGAACGACTCCGCGGCCTGCTCGACCAGCATGCCCAGACCGTCTGATACTGCCCAGGCAGCTTCAGCCGCCGCCCAGCGCATAAACGGGGTGGGCTCAGCGCCGTACATCATATCGTAGGCACTGCCTTCGTTGCTGAGTATGTGGGAGGGCAGCGGCGGCAAATCGCCACTCAAACTGGCGCTGGTACCATTGATAATTAAATCGAACTGACGGCCCGGCAAGGCTTCGAAAGGCTGCCCACTCACAGGCCCCAGTTCAGCAAACAACTCGGCCAGGGCCTCGGCTTTTTCCAGGGTGCGGTTCGCAACCACCAATTCCTCGGGACGCTGCTTTAACAGCGGGCCGAGTATTCCCCGCACAGCACCGCCGGCGCCGAGCACCAAAATTCGCTTACCCGCCACTGGCCAGCCGAGGTTGTCGTTGATATCGCGCACCATACCCACGCCGTCGGTATTGTCACCATAGATACGGCCGTCCTCGCCACGCGCCAGCGTATTCACTGCCCCTGCGCGGCGCGCACGACCACTGAGTTCGTCGGCAAATTCGAAGGCATCCAGCTTGAAGGGCACGGTGATATTTAGCCCGCGACCACCATTGCGAAAGAACTCCGACGCCACTTCAGCGAAACGCCCCAGCTCAACCTTATGCGCCCGATAATGCAGTGCCTGCCCGGTTTGCTCGGCAAACGCCGCGTGAATTTGCGGGGAGCGACTGTGTTTTATGGGGTTACCAAATACGGCGTATTGATCCACTGCATCCATCATTACTGGGCCAACCAATCCCGAGGGGGCAAAAACTGCGTGTACAGCGCTTGCTCGGCGCTGCCTTCGTCTGGCTGCCAATTGTACTCCCATCGCACCAGCGGTGGCAGTGACATGAGAATGGACTCGGTGCGGCCGCCACTTTGCAAACCAAATAAGGTGCCGCGATCAAAAACCAGATTGAACTCTACATAGCGGCCTCGACGATAGAGCTGGAACGCTCGTTCGCGCTCGCCCCAGGGCGTGTCACGGCGGCGCTCCAGGATGGGGAGGTAGGCATCCGTGTACGAATTTCCCACGGCCTGCATAAAAGCGAAGCAGCGATCAAAGCCGCCCTCGTTAAGGTCGTCGAAAAATAAGCCACCGACGCCGCGCGCCTCGTCGCGGTGCTTCAGGTAAAAATAGTCATCACACCACTGTTTATAGCGGGGATAAACGTCGTCGCCAAACGGCTTGCAAGCGTCAAAGGCCACTTGGTGCCAATGTACGCAGTCCTCTTCAAAACCGTAGTAGGGTGTTAAGTCATAGCCGCCACCAAACCACCAAACCGGCTCTTCTCCGGCTTTTTCTGCCACAAAAAATCGCACATTGGCATGGCTGGTAGGCAAATAGGGATTGAGGGGGTGAATAACCAGCGACACCCCCATCGCCTGATAGCTGCGGCCGGCCAGTTCAGGCCGGTGCGCCGTTGCACTGGCGGGCATCGAGTCGCCATGCACGTGCGAGAAGTTTACCCCGCCTTTTTCGATCAGGGCGCCGTCGGTCATCACTCGGCTGCGACCCCGCTCCCACTTGTCTTCGACAAAGCGGGCACCGCCATCGCATTGCTCAATGGCGGTGCAAATTTGGTCTTGTAGGTCCAGGAGATACTGCTTAACGGCGGCGATATCGATAGTGCTCATGTGATGCTCCTAGGCTGAACGCAGCGTGTCGCCGCTAAGCGCATCGCGAATACAGCTGGGTTGACGGCGGCCACCGAGGCGACCGGGCAAATAGTAGTTTACGGCGCCGGCAAAATACCGCTCGGCCTGTTGTTGGCTGCGAGCGGGCTCCAGTGATGCCGGGTTAGCGGAGGTAGACACCAAACATCCACCCACGGCCTTGCATAGGGCAGCGGTGAGGGGATGGTCAGTCACTCTTACCGCGACGCTGCTAAAGCGCCCCCTCACCCAACTGGGAGCAAAGCCTTCATCGGGAATCACCCAGGTATAGGGGCCGGGCCAGCTCTCTAATACCGCTTCGCGCCGCGAGGCAGGCAGCGGCGCCAACAATGTCTGAAGGCGATCGACGCTATCGGTAACCAGCAATAGACCTTTTTCGGGGTCGCGCCGCTTTAAGGTGCAAATCCGCGCCACCGCGGCGGCATTCTCTGGCACACATGCCAGCCCCCAGACAGCTTCGGTGGGGTGACAAACGACACCACCAGCACGCAGTAGGTCGGCAGCATAGCGCAATCGATAACGGGATAGTTCTGTCATGATAAGCAAGACCCTGCACAGGCAAAGGCCAGCAGTGGGGCGCCGGCAGCGGAAGACGCGGCAAAAGTACCCAAAGGCGAACGGCTTTGCAACTTAGCGGCAGCGTTGCCAACCACCGCTACACTGCTCAACCCAGCCCGCCAGCTCTAATTCGCCCAGCGCGCTGAGCAACTCCGTTACCGGCAGGGTGCTGCGCGCGGCCAGCTGGTCCAAAGTAAGCGGCGCAAATTCTAACAGCGCCAGCAGCGCAGGCGGCTCAGCCTCAGGACTCTCCAGTACGGCACCCACGAGCCCCGGTGGCAAGCAGGGGAGTTCTTCGACGATGTCCTCTAAGGTCTCGACCAACTTCGCCCCTTGGCGAATCAAGGCATTGCAGCCGCGACTGGCCGGACTGTGTATCGAGCCAGGCAGGGCAAATACCTCGCGGTTCTGCTCTAAGGCCTGGCGCGCAGTGATTAGCGAACCGCTTTTGATTGCCGCTTCAATCACCAATACCCCCAGGCTCATCCCACTGATAATACGATTTCGACGGGGGAATTGATGGGGCAGAGGCGGACTGCCCAGAGGGTACTCGGAAAGCACAAGCCCGCCCTCAACCATCGCGTCATAGAGCGCCTTGTTGCGTCGCGGATAGCAGATGTCCACTCCGCAACCCAACACCGCGACAGACGCTGCCGCTTCCTGCATGGCGCCGGTATGGGCCGCGCCATCGACCCCCATTGCCATACCGCTAACCACCGTAATGCCGTGCGCAGACAAGGCCTGGGCAAAGGCATGCGCATCTTGCTCGCCACGGCGACTGGGGCGACGACTCCCCACCACCGCAATCATAATGCTCTGCAGCAACTCTCGCCGCCCCCTCATAAACACGATTGGTGGTGGGTCGACAATCTCGCTTAGAAGCAAAGGGTAGTCTTCATCGGTCAGACAAACCAACTCGCAATGAGCGTGCTGCTCCGCCAGTGCGGCGAGGGCATTACTATCGCTTAATACCCCGGCAATACGGTCACGCATCGGCGCGCTGAGCAGCTGTTCACTGCGAGCCTCTTCGCCGTAGCGCTGCACGACAAACTGCTGAACCTCGTCCGCAGAAATTTCCGCCAAGCGACGGGGTTGTCCTGCCAGGCTCATTAAGGCGCGCAGTTGCGCAGGGGGGATGGTCAACTGCTGCTGAATCAGCAGCCAAAGAAGGGCATCTGCGTCCATGGTCTGCATCCTTGCCGACAATGGCCCGCGCAGCGCAAGGCTACGCGGGGGAGTAGTTAGGGGTTACGAACTTTGTCGCCAACCTTTAAGGTTTGCTCGGCCTTCAGGACCAGCGCATAGCTAACTTTATCGAACACGCGGAACACCATCAGGATTCCCGCGCGCACGTCTGGTGCCTGCAGGCGCTCGCCCGTCAGGGGATCGCGAACCATCACACCCGTGGTGTAAATCGCCATAACATCGCCTGCCTCGATCGCATTTCGCTCACCGAGGTTCAAGGTCACGACATCCATACTGCCAATTTGAGTTAAACCACCCTCGACAGCAATGATTGACCCGCGGGTGTCTTGGTCTGGGGCCTGCGGTTCAAAGCGCGCGGTGAGCTGGCGCGACTCCAGCGGTAAAAAGCGGTCGGCTCGGCGAATTTCTTGCGTGCTGCGATTCAGTGCCAGGGTGGAGATATCGCCCTCGGTATGCAGTAGGTGGGCGGTGCCGATGTCGATCGCCTCAACCCCCAACAGCTCGCGGCTGCGCGGATCCACATACACTTTACCCCGACGGTAAATGCCGAAATTTTTGGCATCCTCAAAGTCGCCGCGACCCAAAATTTCATCGCCGGCACCCGCGACGATATTGCCGCGCTTGCCCGCCAGCACATAGGGCGCTGACTCAAGCTCGCCCTCGTCGACAACGCGGCTGCGCGTTAAGAAGGGGGCAATCACGTCCAGGGGGATCGCGGGAATCGCATCGCTGACATCGGAAATCCGCATCTGCGGCGTCAATTTCACCACCGCGTCGCGCGGCTCAGGGTTGCGAACCAGTACCGGCTTGCCGTCCACCCACATCAACTTAAGCAGGTCGCCGGGGTAAATAAGATGAGGGTTTTCAACCTGGGGGTTGTAGTACCACAGCTCGGGCCACAGCCAGGGGTCATCGAGGAACATCGCCGAGATATCCCACAGGGTATCCCCTCGTTTCACCACGTAGGTTTGAGGGTGACCGGCTTTCAGTGACAAAACATCACCCGCATGGGCAGCGCTCAGTAGCGCACAAAACAGCAAGCCCAGCACAGTTTTTCTCATAACACTTTCCTTCAAGCGACCTCAGCAAGGGGGTAGCACCCCGGTCGTTCGCGACAATCAGGCATTTCCGCCGTTCTCACGGTATAATAGTCGGCCGTCGCGGCGACTGCATATTGTTATCGTTGTAAAAAGCAGAAGGCGTTGCCACCCTATCCGATACACGGCTCTGCAATTGCGAATACTCTTTATAGTAGCAATAGTTGGGCAACATACACGACAACTTGGTCACAATCATTTATGGCTGTACTAGAGATTCTCGAATTTCCCGATCCGCGCCTGCGCACCGTCGCCAAACCCGTGGAAAACGTCGACGACCGCATTCGCAAGATTATCGACGATATGTTCGACACCATGTACGAGGCGCCGGGCATCGGTCTGGCTGCCAGCCAGGTGGACATACACGAGCAGATCGTCGTCATTGACGTGAGCGAAGACCGCAGCGAACCGCTGGTGTTCATCAACCCCGAAATTACCGTTCTCGATGAAGAAATCTTCCAGTACGACGAGGGCTGCCTGTCTGTACCCGGCTTCTATGAGACCGTCGAGCGCCCCCGCCACGTTCGCGTGAAGGCCCTGGATCGCATCGGCGACCTTTTCGAAATTGAGCCCGAGGGACTGTTGGCGGTATGTATTCAGCATGAGAACGACCACCTGTTGGGCAAGTTATTTGTCGACTACCTGTCGCCGCTTAAGCGCAACCGCATTCGCGGAAAACTGGAAAAACAACACAAACGCAAGGCATAGGAGACGGCAGTGGCCGCCACTTCACAAAAGCTGGTATTTGCCGGCACCCCGGAATTTGCAGCGCAACATTTAAAGGCACTGCTGGACGACGGCCACCACGACATCGTTGCGGTATACACCCAA
Organism: uncultured Spongiibacter sp.; assembly: GCF_964011655.1. Classification (NCBI taxonomy): domain Bacteria; kingdom Pseudomonadati; phylum Pseudomonadota; class Gammaproteobacteria; order Cellvibrionales; family Spongiibacteraceae; genus Spongiibacter; species uncultured Spongiibacter sp. The sequence continues at coordinate 51,528 of NZ_CAXGPO010000011.1, forward strand.
CCTGACCGCCCAGCGGGCCGCGGTAAAAAGCCCCGCCCCAGCCCCGTTAAACAACTTGCCGAGCAAGCCGGAATCAGCGTTTACCAGCCGCTCAACTTTAAAGACCAGGCCGACCGCGACGCACTGGCCGCCCTCGGCGCCGACCTAATGATAGTGGTCGCCTATGGCCTGATCCTACCGCAAGCGGTATTGGATATACCGCGACTGGGCTGCGTAAATGTTCACGCCTCCCTGCTGCCACGCTGGCGCGGTGCCGCCCCCATCCAGCGGGCCATTGAAGCAGGCGACAGCGAGACCGGCGTTACCATTATGCAAATGGCAGCTGGCTTGGATACCGGCGACATGCTGCGCAAAGTGCACTGCGATATTGGCCCCCACGACACCAGCGCCAGCCTCCACAACCGCTTGGCTGAGATGGGTGGTCCGGCCCTGATAGACGCCATTAACCAGCTGGCCAGCGGCACCGCTCAGCCTGAAGTGCAGGATGACGCACTGAGTAATTACGCCGCCAAGATCGACAAGCAAGAGGGCGAGATCAACTGGCAGCGCAGTGCCGCTGAAATAGATCGTCAGATTCGCGCATTTATTCCCTTTCCCGTTTGCTACACCAGCGTCGGTGAAGACCGTTTGCGTGTATGGCAGGCGGAGCCTACCCGTGGCGAAGGTTCGCCGGGGGAAATACTCAGCTGTGACAAGCATGGCATCGTCGTCGCCTGTGGCGAGGGCGCCCTGCGACTTCTCTCACTGCAACTGCCCAATGCGCGCCAAATGGCTGTCGCCGATGTGCTCAATGGTCACGCGGCACGCTTCTCGGTAGGCACCGTCTTGGGTGCGGCATGAGCTGCCCTCGCGTTGCCGCGGCGCGCTGCCTCGTCGCCGTTGTCGATGGCCAGTCACTGAGCCGCCAAATTCCCCTGCAGGAAAAGTCGCTGCCGGAAAAGCAGCGACCACTTTATCGCGAGCTTTGCTACGGGACGCTGCGGCGCTACTGGCAGCTCGATGCCGCACTGAAGCCCTGCTTTAGCAAGGGCTTGAAGCGCAAAGACAGCGATATACGAATGCTGATTTACATCGGCGCCTATCAGTTATTTTTTACTCGCATTCCCCCACACGCCGCCATCAGCAGCGCCGTGGAAGCCTGTAAAACACTGAAAAAGAAATGGGCGGCCGGGCTGTGTAATGCCATTTTGCGCCGCTGCCAACGCGACGGCGAAGCACTGTTTAAAGACCTCCCCGCCGACGCGGCGAGCGCTCACCCCGCCTGGTTGTATAAGGCGATAACGCGCGCCTGGCCCGAGCAGGCCAACGCCGTGTTCGAGGCTAATAACACCCACCCGCCAATGTGCCTGCGTGTCAACCAACAGCAACATAGCCGTGACGCCTATTTGGCGAAACTAAGCGCCGCCGATATTGACGCCACCACCTGCCAATACGCGCCTATGGGCCTGCGCCTCAGCAGCCCCTGTGGTGTGGAAGCCCTACCCGAATTTTTTGCAGGCGCGGTGTCGGTACAAGATGAGGCCGCCCAGCTGTGTACCCGCTTACTCGAGCTGCAACCGGGCCAACGGGTACTCGATGCCTGCGCCGCCCCCGGCGGTAAAAGCGGCGCCATTTTGGAAACGGAACCGGCGCTACAGGAACTGGTAGCCCTGGATATTGATGAGGGGCGCTTAGAGCGCGTGGCCGACAATCTGCAGCGCCTGGACCTTCGCGCCCACTACCAAGTGGCGGATGCCGCCGACCCCCAAGCCTGGTGGGATAGCCAAGCCTTCGATCGCATTTTGCTTGATGCCCCCTGCAGCGCCACCGGTGTGTTGCGCCGCAACCCCGACATTCGCTTGCACCGTCGCGCCAGTGATATTCCCGAGTTGGTTAGCTTGCAGCGCCGCATTCTGGATGCCATGTGGCAGTGCCTGGCACCGGGTGGCATATTGGTTTACGCCACCTGCTCGGTACTGCCAGAAGAAAACGAGCAACAGATCGCGGACTTTTTGCAGCGCCACGACGACGCCCACAGTGCAGCATTGGATGTGGCGTGGGGCATAGATAGAAAAGTCGGTCGCCAGCTACTCCCTTCAAATGAGGGTGCCGATGGCTTCTTCTACGCTAAGCTAGTAAAAGCAGCGGCAACAGGGCATTAACCCTTGAGCCCGAGCGGCTAAACAACGCACAATTGGCGCATATTCTGCGGCGGCGACAAAACAGACATGAAAATCATTATTCTCGGTGCCGGCCAGGTCGGCGGCACACTGGCTGCCAACCTGGCCAGTGAGCACAACGATATTACCGTTGTCGACCAAGATCAGGATCGTTTGCGAGAGCTGCAAGACCGGCTGGATATCGGCACGGTGTGTGGCTCAGCCTCCCACCCGGACATACTCGACCGCGCCGGGGCCGAAGACGCGGATCTGCTGATCGCCGTGACCAGCAGCGACGAAATCAATATGGTCGCCTGCCAAGTTGCCGCAACGCTTTACCGCACACCGACGAAGATCTCGCGCATACGCTCTAGCTCCTATACCAGCCAGTCGAAATTGTTCGGCAGCGACGCCATTCCCATCGATGTTTTTATCAGCCCGGAAGAGCTGGTTTGCCGCTATATAAAACGTCTGCTGCAGTACCCCGGTGCCCTGCAGGTGCTGGACTTCGCCGACGGCAAGGTGCAATTGGTCGCCGTTAAGGCCTATTACGGCGGCCCGCTGGTTGGCAACGAGTTGGCGACAATCCGCGAGCACATGCCACAGATCGACACGCGTGTGGCGGCAATCTTCCGCCGCGGGAATGCCATTGTCCCCAGCGGTACAACCGTTGTTGAAGCCGGCGATGAAGTATTTTTTATCGCCGCCAAGAAGAACGTTATGCCGGTAATGAGCGAGCTGCGGCGGGTAGATACACGCTACAAGCGCCTGATTATTGCCGGCGGCGGCAATATTGGTGAGCGGCTGGCCAGCGCCGTAGAGAGCCGCTACAACGTTAAAATTATCGAGCGCAGCTACGATCGCTGCCGCACCCTGTCAGAGCAGTTGCGCAAGGCCATTGTGCTGCACGGCAGCGCCTCGGACCACGAGTTACTGGCCCAGGAAAATATCGAAGAAACCGATGTTTTTCTCGCGCTGACCAATGACGACGAGGCCAACATTATGTCGTCGCTGCTGGCCAAACGCATGGGCGCAAAAAAAGTCGTCACCCTGATCACCAATCCCGCCTATGTGGAGCTGGTGCAGGGCGGCGAGATCGATATTGCGATTTCCCCGCAGCAAATCACCATCGGCAGCCTGCTTACCCACGTTCGTCGCGGGGATATTTACAACGTTCACTCACTGCGGCGCGGCGCGGCGGAGGCGTTGGAAATTATTGCCCACGGTGACAGCCGCTCCTCCAAAGTAGTGGGCCGTCGGCTAGACGAAATAGACCTGCCCGAAGGCGTAACGATTGGCGCCATCGTTCGCGGCGACGAGGTGCTTATTGCCCACAGCCACCTGACGGTAGCCAGTGAAGACCACCTGATCCTGTTCCTGGTGGATAAAAGCAAAATTAAGGCGGTGGAAAAGCTATTCTCCGTCGGCTTCACCTTCTTCTAAACGAGACCGCGCATGCACCTGATCACGATAAGTCGCATTATCGGCATGTTGCTCATGGTATTTAGCCTGACCATGGCGTTGCCCGCGGCGCTGGCGGCGATCTATCAAGACGGTGCACTGCACGCCTTCGGTTACGCCTTTGCACTCACCTTTAGCGTCGGGCTGGTGCTGTGGCTGATCAGCCAGGGCAAGCAGCCCGACCTCGGCATTCGCGATGGTTTTTTGGTGGTGTCGCTATTCTGGACGGTACTGGGCGTTTTCGGTTCGCTGCCGTTCTTTCTGGCCGACAATCCGGGCCTGTCCTTCAGCGCGGCGGTATTTGAGTCGATCTCCGGGTTAACCACCACCGGGGCTACCGTGATTGTTGGGATCGATGAACTGCCGGTGTCGGTATTGTTCTATCGACAATTTCTCCAGTGGCTGGGGGGCATCGGTATCATCGTTATCGCCGTGGCGATCCTGCCGATACTCGGCATCGGGGGCATGCAGCTCTACCGCGCAGAAACACCCGGGCCGGTAAAAGATAACAAGCTAACGCCACGTATTACCGGCACCGCGAAAGTGCTGTTCCTGATGTATGTGGCGCTAACGGCAAGCTGCGGGCTGGCCTACTGGCTGGCGGGGATGACACCCTTTGATGCGATCTGCCACGCTTTCTCCACGGTGGCCATCGGCGGCTTTTCAACCCACGATGCCAGCATGGGCTTTTTCGACAGCCCGTTAATTTTGATGATTTGCAGCGTGTTCATGCTGTTGTCCGGCATGAGCTTTGCCATCCACTTCCACGCCTGGCGCGCGCGCAGCCCCCGCACCTATTTAATGGACTCCGAAACCAAGTTCTACCTTGGTGTAATGGCGACCGCCACGGTTTCTGTGTGCGGCTATCTATTATTGAGCGGCACCCAAGACTTGCCCGATAGCGTGGTGAACGGCATTTTCCACACCGTTTCTATAGCGACGACGACAGGGTTTGGCGCCGACGACTTCTCGGTGTGGCCCAGCTTCTTACCAATCGGCCTGTTGATGCTGTCGTTTATTGGTGGCTGCGCCGGTTCAACTGGCGGTGGTATGAAGGCGGTCAGGATCATGCTGGTCGCCAAACAGGGGATTCGAGAGCTCAAGCAGCTGATTCACCCCAGCGCCGTGATTCCATTGAAGATCGGTTCACAGCGCGTAGAGGCCAAGGTCGTCAGCGCCGTGTGGAGTTTTGTCGGCGTGTATTTGATCTCTTTTATGGGCATCACGCTGGCAATGATGGCCTGCGGCCTCGACTTCTTATCGGCGTTCTCGGCAACGGCCGCGTCGATCAATAATATGGGCCCTGGCCTCGGCGAAGTGGCCGCGAATTACAGCACTGTCAGCAACACCGGCAAATGGATTCTCTGCTATGCCATGTTGCTGGGACGACTGGAAATATTCACGCTGCTGGTATTGTTGTTACCGGCTTTTTGGCGCCGCTAATGTCCCGGCAAAAGTGGCAACAACGCTATGCCGACGCCAGGCTGCCTCAACCGCCGTGCTGGCTGCTCAATACCTACAGCCACTGGCTGCCCGACAGAGGCTATGGCCTGGATGTCGCCTGCGGCCTGGGTGGCAATGCGATGGCACTCGCCAGGGCTGGGCTGACGGTCGACGCCCTCGACTACGCAGACAACGCCGTAGACAAGCTCAACGACTATGCACGCCGTGAGCAGCTGTCGATTAGCGCCAAATGGGGAGACCTGGAATCGCAGGGCCTCAACGCTGAGCAGCGCTACGATGTTATTGTGGTGAGTTACTATTTGCACCGGCCGCTATTGGCTCAATTGGCTGACGCCCTCGCTCCCGGCGGACTATTGTTCTACCAAACCTTTAATTCGCGCCGCCCGGCGCTCCGCGGCCCAAGCAACCCGGATTTTTTGCTCGGCGAGGGCGAACTGAGCCGCGCCTACGCCGGCCTCGAAACACTGCTGCACCGCGAAGACCTCGACTTGCGAGGCCCCGAGCACGCGCTGCAGACCGGCTATATCGGCCGCAAACCCGCCACTATTCGCTAAGGCGCAATACCTCAACGGTCTTTTCGGCAATCTCGGCCTCCGTCCACGGGAATTTAATCCAGTTTTTGGCCGAGTAAGCTTCCGTCATATTTTGGTAGTAGGGCGACGCCGGATCGGTCGATTGCGAATAGGTGATAAAGCCTTCGGCCTTGGGCGTGCCCTCTGCGTCCCAGGTCACGGTCTGCACATAGCTGTTGCCATAGGTGACGTCATACGCACCATCTTGCAAGTCCCCTTCACTGCCGGCAATCGTGAATGAGCCTGCAAAACTCTCACCACCAACAATGGGAATGTCCTGCTCGTGGACACCTGATCGCTGTATATCCCGAATGGCGGCAGTCTCGCTCACCCCCGCACTTTGCAGCGCCTGCACAGCATCGGCAAAGGCCCGGGCAATATCCGGGTTCAGCACATTGAGACCCCGAGGGGTATTCACCGGATCGTCGGCCGAGAAGGGCGTGGTCCAGCGCAGCGCAGCGGGAATCGAGCTGGCGTTAACACCGCGCCAGAACTCGCGCCAAATATGACCGCCGACCGAATCAAGATTATTTTTACCATCCCAGGCCGACAGCACCGCACAGGCCTGGCTGATATCAACGGGTCCGCTGCTGCCAAGCAAGGTCGGCAACTGGCAGTAGCTATCCAACACCGCCTGCCGACCCAGCTCCGCCGAATACACAGCGCTATCGAGCGCCACGGTTTGCAGCAAGTCTGGCGTAAAACGGTTGCCCGGCAGCGCGTCACTGCCATCTAAACGACGCTGAACCTGCAGCATGCACAGTCGCGTGCGCAGCGTTCGCTCGGCACCTTCATCACCAATGATGGCAGCAAAGCCGGTCAGTGGCTGCGCCGGGTTGCTCAGCCAGTAACTGTCGTTGCAGTTATGAACCCAGTCATTGCGCTCCAGCGACGGCAAATTAGCGGGCCCGAAAATACCCGGCGCGGGCGCATCCGGGTCGGTATCCCATTCACAGGCTGCCCGCGACCCATCGAGTATGGGCAAACCCGGCAGCAGCGCCCCCAGCGCCGTTTGCAGCGGCTGGGCACCACAACTCTGCACCTTGCTGTCGGGCACATTAGGCACCACCGTAATATCGCCATAGTAGGCGGGCTTGCCCGGCCCTGTCGCCGTTGTATTCACCCACGGCACACCCAGCACACTGCCGTGTAAATCGACAAATTCCTCGTAACTTTGCGCGCGATTCCAGCGGAAGAACTGGTTGATTAGGCGGTTGTTCTCAGCGTTGGCATCGCGCAGGGTATAAGCCTTAGCAGGTGACCACTCCAACACCGGCACGCCGGAAACGGCCAGCTCAAGCATGGGACCGAAGTGCGAGCGGTACAAGGTTCGCGTTTCACTTCCCAAGGTACCGTCACCCTCGAGAATAGGGACGGTTATTTCGCTGGCTTCCATATCGCGAAGCTCCCCCTCATAGAAGTACTGAGTGGGATCAGCGGGATTCAGGGTAAGCTCGTAAAAAGTAAAGCGGTATGCGGTAGACACCGTGTGGCTCCAGGCAACATGTTGGTTGAAGCCAATTAACGCTGCCGGAACACCGTAAAGCGACGCCCCCATAATCTCGGCATCGGGCAGTTGCATATGCGCCAGATACAAGCGTTCAGTGCCCTCCCAGGGAAAGTGAGGATTCACTAACAGCATGGATTCATCGGTGCTGGCCTCGGCGCCCAAGGCATACATATTGCTGGCAAAAGGCTGCTCACCTGCCAGCGGCATCTCAGAGGGGTCTAGCGCAGAGATTGCAGGAATGCTGACCGGTAGTGGCAGGTTATCGGGGGAGGGTGGCGCGGCATTGGCCACCTCGCTCACAAATACCGACGACGACGCCAAAATAGACAAGCGGAAATAGCGGCGGTAGAGGTCATCAACGCTGATTTCCGTCAGCCACGCGGCATCGCGACAGGCGAGGTGGCGGCCACTGTGTTCGCCCGACTTCAGCTCCCGCAGGTAGCGGTTGTAACCGGCAACAAAGCCGCGGGTTGCCTCGACGACCTCTGGATCGCTGTTTGCTTTGATCGGCGCAATCGCGTCATCAGTCGCCACCGCCCGCCAAAAGAAGTCCGAGTCGACATTCGACGCCGTCGAGCCGTTAGGAATAATGGTATAGCTGCCGTCGCGACCGAGGTATTGGGCGCGCTCACCGCGAATGGTCATCAAGTCCTCGGCCAGCACGCAAATATTGTCCTGCGCATGCACATAGCCGTAGCCATAACCCATGCTGGCGTAATTGTCGGCCTTAATGTGGGGAATGCCGTTCTCGCTGCGCCTCACTTCAACATCGTATTGCTTCGCCTCGCCCTGGCCACCCCCGGAGCTACTGCCGCTACTTCCGCCGCCGCAGGCAGTGAGCAGAACCACGGCGCTCAGTACGGCGCCTTTCATAATTTGATGGGAGTGAATCATCCTTAGCCTCGTTTACAGCAGATTTATCGTTATTGGGCGACACTAATACCCTATTATCAATAAATGCGCCATTGCAAGGAAGGACAGTCAGCAACAATGCTGGCGAAAATGGCCCTTGCCTGCCATCATAGCGCCGTAATCTGACACAAAAGATGGACTATGGCTTACGCGCAACTCGCCCTAGCACTCGCCAGCTCGGCCTCCTTAGCAGCCGCAAGCCTGTTACTGCCTGAAAATCGCTACGATTCGGCGGTATTAGCCCTGGCCATCTTCACGATGAGTATGCTGTGTTTCCTGATCGCCTTTAGCGGCAAGCTGGACGCACTGCGCGCACGACTCGGCCGCAGCCAGGAGAAAGAGCAGCAATTGCAGGCCCTGTTGGATCACAGCCCCGCCGCATTGATTTTGCTCAACAAGCACTTTCGGCCCATCTACACCAACCAGAAGTTTCACAGCCTCAGCGGCATCAGTGATGACAGCGTTCCGGACACCGCCGACATAGAGCGACTGCTATCGCTGATTTCCGAGGAAACGCGCCAACGCATTCGCAGCACAATTGAGCAAGGCCGAAGCTGGGAGGGCGAGCTACATATTCAGCTCGCCGACCGCGAGGAATATGTTGCCGCGGTGGCCTCGGCGACCAAAGACGAACAGGGCAATATAGAACACTATATATTCAGCTGTGAGGATATTTCTGAGAACAAGGCGATCGCCAACCGGCTTTTTGTTCGCGAACACTACAGCGTGTTAACCGGCTTGCCCAATCGCCAGCTGGCATTAAAAAATCTGCAGCGCACCATTGAACAGCAGGGCGAGGACGCCAGCGGGTTTGCCATTTTGCACCTCGACCTCGACCGAATCCGCTTTATAAACGACTCGCTGGGCCACCACGTGGTGGATCGCCTATTTCGCGAGACAGCCGAGCGCCTGCGACGCTGTATCAACGACGAACAGCTACTCGCTCACTTGGGCGCCGACGAATTCTTGATCATTCTCGGCGAGGGCAGCTGCAGTGATGAAGCCAGTATTTTCGCCGAAACCGTGCTGAGCAAGGTGAGTGAGCGCTACCTGATAGACACCAATGAGATTAACGTCTCAGCCAGTATTGGTATCAGCCAGTATCCCGACCACGGCCGCGACGCCGAAACCCTGTTACGCAGAGCCGAGGCGGCAATGTTTGCGGCGAAGGGCAAAGGCGGCAACCAATTCTCTTTCTATCAAGCGGGTATGAGCAGCCAGGCCGAATACCGGCTGGAAACAGAGTCGCAACTGCGCCGCGCAATAGAGCGCGATGAATTTAAGCTGCACTTTCAACCTGTTATCGAGCTTGGCAGCAACCGCCTGGTTGCCGCGGAGGTGCTGCTGCGCTGGCACAATAACGAACTGCGCAACCCCGGCCCGGATCAGTTTATCTCCGTTGCAGAAGAGTGCGGCATGATTGGCATGATCGGCGAGTGGGTGATGATCAACGCCTGCCAACAGGCAATGCGGTGGCGGCGCGCCGGGCTGCCCGAGATTAACATTGCTGTGAATATCTCTGCGCGGCAGTTTGAAGAGTCCGAGATTGTCGATACGGTGCGGCGCGCCCTGCAGCAATCGGGTCTGCCGGCACGGCAGTTGGAACTCGAGATCACCGAAGGCCTGTTGATCAACGATACACCCAATCTCCGCCAGTGCTTCCAGGAATTGAAGGCGCTCGGCGTTCGCCTGTCGCTGGATGATTTCGGCACCGGCTACGCTTCGCTCAGCTACTTGAAGCGCTACCCCTTCGATATTCTAAAAATCGATCGCAGCTTTGTTCACGATATCGACCAAAGCCAAGATAGCGTCACGCTGGTAAACGCCATTATTGCGATGGCGCACAGCTTCGGCATGTCGGTTATTGCCGAGGGTGTCGAAAACCTGCAACAGCGACGCCTGCTAAAAGATCATCACTGCGACATGGTACAGGGCTTCCTCTACACCCCCGCGCTAAATGCCGAAGCCTTCTCAGACTGGGCTAAACGCTACGCCGACGTCCACGAAGCTCAGCATATTTAAGACAGCTCTGATTAATTCGGTAATGGCTCAGCGGAGCCTCTCGCGTGCACTGGCTAGGCTAAGGCAGCGCGGGATAGAGCAAACTATCCCCTTCCCAGACCGAAGGCGGGCGGCACAATGGCAGCGGCGCGTCGCCTGGCAGCAGCCAAATCGGCGCTGAAAACGCCACCGGACGGTTATTATTCGCCGAATCTAACACCCTGACAAAGGCGTATTTTTTGTTGCTGCCAACGGAGATCTCACCCTGTAGCTCGCCGCCTGTCGCCTGTGCTAACACGGTGTTCCCCGGCCCAACCAACTGCACCACCGCGCTCGACATAACTTGGCCATGCAGGCTCACCGACACTCGATAAGGTAACACGCTGCCCGCCGGTTGACGGATTCTTGCTCCCAGGGTGGCATCAGCCACGCGGTAGTCCAAACGCAAGTCACTGTAGTGTTGCGCCACGGCATATATCCGCCTTGCCAACAGCGCCTCTCGCAAATCATCAAGGCTGCGAGAGCGCGCCCGGATCACGGTTTTAGGCAAGTCGGGGTCACCCCAGTGAATGCCGTGGTGGTCTTCTGAACTGATCGGCGCGAGGTGCCAGCCCTTATCCAGGGCATAACTCAACCAGCTCCCGCCAGGCCCATCGCTATCGTATTCACTGCCCTTGCCAAAGACTTCAATACCGACAACGCGGTAGTCAGCGGTATCGACATAGCGAAAATCATTGAATGTAAAAGCCGGGTCACCGCCGGCAAATTCAAAGGCGGATTCCAACGCATCTTCACGGCCGGGGTGATTAAAGCTAAGCAGTCCATCACTGCCGCCGCCAAACTGCGCAGGATAGGTAAACCACTGCCAAAACAAGGCCATACTCACCGCGTATCCGGGGCCGGTTTTGGCATTGATGATATTGCGCGAGAAGTAGACATTCGCATGGCCGAATCGGTCCGAGGTCCATTCAAAGCCGCGTATAGCCGTGAAATTATCGGTAGTGGCGGCATTGCTTTGACTCAGCGTCGCTGCCCACTTGGCCAGTGCATCCTGCGGGCGTTGCTCGTCAACCAAAAACAGGCAATAGAGGAAGTTTTCAGGTGGGCATTCTGCCCGGCCTATACCCGTGGAGAGGGGAATGCCCAGGTTATCGGAATGGTCAGAGGAGGCAACGAAGTCGTAGCCAAGTTCCTTCACCCGACGATACACATCCGCAGGCTTGGTTAGCGGCGTGCCGTCAGAGTAGGCGGTGTGCTCGTGCATCGCACCGATGTAATCCTCGAAGCTATCCGGATCATACGCGGGGGTGCAGGCATCGGCGGGTGCCTCCGGGCCAATTTGCTCAAGCACATAGCTTGGCTCGGTAACATCCAGCAGGGCCTCCGCGCAGCCCTCGGCAGAAGGTTGGCGCAAGCATTGGCGCAGCGACGGGCCGATGAGGTCGCCAAGTATGCAGTCGCTGCTTAACGGGTCTGAACAGGCCAGAAAGGCTTGCGGATCAAGTATCGAAGAAAGCGGGTAGAGGGGACAACCGGGTTGCAGTGGGTCCATTAAGCACGACAGAGGATCCGGGCTTTGCGCTTCCCGCGGCACCAACTGCAAGCTGCGACGCTCCTCGGTCTGCGCGCGACCATCGCTCACCTGCCACGCTATTTCAACAAGCACGGGCTCACTGAGCGCTGGAACAATAAAGCTGGCATTGGGCTTGTCGGCATCGCGCAGGCCCAAACGCACATCGCCGCTCGTTTCGCCCTGCTGCCAAATTGTTTGCAGGGCATCGGCGTCAGCGTCGCTGGCGATGCCGCGCAAGAAAACGGTTTCGCCGCTGTAGGCAACCCCGGGGTCGACCTCAACACGCTCGATTTGTGGCGCCCGATTTGCGACCGGCAACAGATGGATACGCAGGTCGGCGCTGGCACTACCGCCGCTGTTGTCGGTTGCCGTCAACCTCAGTACCAGGTCTCGTGCCTCGCTGGGGTTGGGTGCAACAAAACTTGCCTGCAGGGTGTCGGCCCCATCTATCACAAGGTCGCTATCTTCACCCAAGCCCTGCCAACGCACACTGACAATGTCGCCATCGGGATCAATCGCCGATGCATTAAGGCTCACCCGCTCACGGCCACGCGCGTCGAAACTATCGCCCACATCGACAATGGGTAGACGGTTTTGAAACACATTGCGCAACTGCACCGAGGTGTTGTCACTACCGATAAAGCCGCCGCTATCCCGGGCACTCAGACGAAAGCGCAGGGTGTCATCTTGCTCAACCTGGGGCAGGCGGAGGTGCAAGCTGTCTTGGTCACTGGCGCCAATAATCGTGGCACTCGGCCCCGCCGTTTGCTGCCAGGAAAGGGCCCTGATACTGCGGCCGTTGCGCGCCGTTACCGAGGAATAGAGCGTAATTTCTTCCCCTTCATCAGCCACTTTATCTGAACCGGCATCCACCCGTGGCGCCATTGCTGTATCGTTAGCCGGCCTTAACTGAATCGAGGTTTCGGCAGATCGGGGCTCCCCGTCGGCAGCCTGACGCTGCACACGCACACGAATACTGGCAGGGCCGTTCAGCGCCACGCTGCGATATTGAAAACGCTCTTCATCAACCTCGGCGGTTTCCAGCAGGGACTGGCCGGAGACGACCGTCCACTGCCACGGCGCAGTCGTCGCGCTATCGCTGTTATCCTGCGCTAACAGAATTTGCGTACTTTGCGCGGCGACTTCCGTTTCGCCAATAATCGTCAGCTCGCTGTTATCAGCGGGCGCACTACTGTTGTCACTGTCCGATGAACTCCCGCCACCGCAGGCGCTGAGAATGATACAACAGGCGATAAAACCGCTTCGAATGGCAAACACGTCGACAAGACCAATCAGTGAAAACGGGGAGTGTAGCGCCGCTATGTGACATCGACGTTAAATGTGACAGGAGGGTTACTTCACACCTCGATGACGGCGAATCAGATCGTAAGCCGCTCTGATTTCCTGAGACTTTTCGGTCGCTATCTTCAGCATATCCTCAGGTACACCGCGCGCAATGAGCTTGTCTGGGTGATGCTCACTCATCAGCCGGCGATAGGCCTTCTTCAATTCAGCATTGCTGACATCAGCGCTAACTCCAAGGGCGGTGTAGGCATCCTCGAGGTCACTGTGTTGCTGGCGGTGGGCCTGTTCTCGGGATGAATGTTGATGGTAATTAAAGTGCTGCTGAGCGCGACTCATTTTTAGCAGTTGCTCAAAGTCTCGCGTGGCAAAACCGAGGAACTGCGCCACGCGGGATAAAACAGCCTCTTCGGCGGCATCTATTTCGCCGTCGGCGATCGCCATTGCCAGCAACGCCTCTATCAGCATTTGCTTTAACAGCGGCTGAGCCGCGCAGTGTTCCAAAAAGCGGGACACCTCTTCCTCGAGCACAAAGGCGTCGCCGCTACCTTCCTTAAACCGCTCAATAGCGCTGCGCCGCCGCTCGCTGCTCAAGCCCAGCTGAGTAAAAATGGCTTCTGCCTGATGAATTTCTCGCTCGCACACGCGGCCATCGGCTTTAGCGAGATGCCCCATAATGCGAAAGGTGCTGTCAAAAAACGCCTGCTGAAGCTGCTCCCGGCGCGCGGCGTAGTTGAAGCCCATCGCCTGCTTCAGGCCTCGGTCGAAAAAATGCCCAATGGCCAATCCGACCACTGCCAATAGCACTCCGCCGGTAAAATAGCCGAGTACTGCGCCGATGAGTTTTCCCATGCTGTGTTGCTCCACACCACTGTGAACAGGTCCTAGATCATAACAAGTCTATTCCTCGGCCACACGCGTCGCCGCGAGCCACGCAACGCTGTATAATCCTCGCTTCTTTTATTCCACGCACAGCGGTAGACGGGGATCACAGTGAACCAGGCAGATGTAAGCAGCTTCCAGGGACTCATCCTGAGCCTGCAACAGTTTTGGGCCAAGCAGGGCTGCGTTGTTTTGCAGCCCCTCGATATGGAAGTCGGCGCAGGCACCTTTCACCCAGCCACATTCTTGCGGGCCATCGGCCCCGAGAGCTGGAATGCCGCCTATGTGCAGCCATGCCGACGCCCCACCGATGGCCGCTATGGCGAGAACCCTAACCGCCTTCAGCACTACTACCAGTTTCAGGTAGTCATGAAGCCTTCCCCCGATAATATTCAAGAGCTCTATCTCGACTCCCTGCGCATGCTAGGTATCGATCCAAGGGTTCACGACATACGCTTTGTTGAGGACAACTGGGAGTCGCCGACACTGGGCGCCTGGGGACTCGGCTGGGAAGTGTGGCTGAATGGCATGGAAGTCACCCAGTTTACCTACTTCCAGCAAGTGGGCGGTATTGAGTGTTTCCCGGTTACCGGCGAGATCACCTACGGTCTGGAACGTATCGCCATGTACCTGCAGGGCGTGGACAGCATCTATGACCTTGTGTGGACCGACGGGCCCGAAGGCAAAGTGACCTACGGCGATGTGTTCCACCAAAATGAGGTGGAAATGTCGACCTTTAACTTTGAAGAGGCCGACGTTGAACAACTGTTCAGCAACTTCGACCACTACGAGGCAGAAAGCCAGCGCCTGGTAGAGAAAGGTCTGCCTCTTCCCGCCTATGAGATGGTTATGAAGGCCTCACACGCCTTTAACTTACTCGACGCTCGCCACGCCATTTCGGTCACCGAGCGCCAGCGCTTTATCTTGCGTGTTCGTGGCCTGGCACGCGCAGTGGCCCATGCCTACGACGAAGCGCGAAACCAACTTGACTACCCGCTAGCCAGCGACGAGCGAAAAGCCGTATGGCGCGAACAATTTCGCGCAGACAAAGGAACAGCCTGATGAGCAAGCGTGATCTGCTGATAGAGATCGGCACAGAAGAACTCCCCCCGAAGGCACTCAGCAGCCTGTCCGAGGCCTTCACCAACAGCATTACCCAGCAATTGGCCGCTGAGGAACTGAGCTTCGATGGCGTAGAAGGCTTCGCGTCGCCACGTCGCCTTGCTGTGGTCGTTCGTCAACTCGACGAACAGGCGCCCAGCAAAGACATAGAAAAGTGGGGGCCACCTGTCAAAGTCGCCTTTAAGGACGGCCAGGCCACCAAAGCTGCCGAGGCCTTTGCAAAGAGCAATGGTTTGGCACTGGATGAGCTGAGTAATTACATCGCCAATGACGGCAAGCAAGACAAGCTGTGCTTCCGCTCTACCGCTGAAGGCAGCCAAGCCAGCGAAAAACTGCCAGGCTTTATCGATCAGGCCCTGGCGTCTCTGCCCATCCCCAAGCGTATGCGTTGGGGTGCAAAGCGTGAGCAGTTTGTGCGCCCCGTACACTGGGTGAGCGTTATTTTTGGCGACGAGGTTGTTAGTGGTGAGGTGATGGGTCATCGCATCGGCCGCAGCAGTCGCGGCCACCGCTTTCACAGCGAAGGCGAGCTGCAACTGGGCAAGCCCGCAGATTACGCGCGCCAGCTGGAAGAAGAAGGCCGTGTTATCGCCGACTTTAGCCGTCGCCGTGAGTTAATTCGCCAACAAGTCGCCGCGCAGGGGCAGCGCCTCGGCGGTGAGGCGGTGATCGACCCGGCACTGCTGGACGAAGTCACCGCACTGGTTGAATGGCCGGTGGCCTTAGCGGGTAATTTTGAGCAGCGTTTCTTGCAGGTTCCCGCCGAGGCCTTGGTGTCCTCGATGAAGGAACACCAGAAGTATTTTCACGTGGTAGATGCCAAGGGGGAGTTGCTCCCTCACTTTATCACGGTGTCTAACATCGAAAGCCGCGAGCCGGAAAAAGTCATCGATGGCAATGAGCGGGTTATTCGCCCGCGCCTGAGCGACGCCGCTTTCTTTTTCGAAACCGACTGTAAAACGACATTGGCAGAGCGCCGCGAGCTGCTGAAGAAAGTCGTTTTCCAGGAAAAGCTTGGCAGCATTTTCGACAAAACCGAACGCGTTGCCGAACTCTCTGCGCTTATTGCCTCGCAATTGAATGTCGACGCCGCGCAGGCGCGCCGGGCCGCCGAGCTTAGCAAAAGCGATCTGGTGTCAGAGATGGTGCTGGAATTCGACGATATGCAGGGCATTGCCGGTACCTACTACGCCAAGAATGACGGCGAGCCCGCCGCGGTTGCCCAGGCCATGCAGGAGCAGTATCTGCCTCGCTTTGCCGGCGATGAATTACCGGCTGGTGATGTCGGCACGGTCATCGCCCTGGCAGACCGCCTGGACACCATAAGCGGTATTTTCGGTATCGGCCAACTGCCCACCGGGTCGAAAGACCCCTTTGCCCTGCGCCGCGCGTCACTGGCGGTCATGCGCATTCTGATCGAAAAAGCCTTGGACCTGGATCTGCGCCCGCTGGTCGTCAAAGCCATTGCCCAACACAGCGCGGTGAAGGGCAGCGACGAGCTGGTAGAGAGCATCCTCGGCTACATGTTCGAGCGACTGCGCGCCTGGTATGACGACAAAGGCGTGGCCAGCGAAATCTTCCTCGCCGTCAATGCCAAAGGCATCACTCATGCCCTCGACTTTGATCGCCGCGTTAATGCTGTTCAAGCCTTTACCCAGTTGAAGGAAGCCAGTGCATTGGCCGCCGCCAACAAGCGCGTATCGAATATTCTCGCCAAAGCGGAAGGGGATGTAGCGCCGACAGTCGATGCGAGCTTATTGCAAGAAGACGCCGAGCAAGCGCTGCACTCAGCCTTGGGGGCGTGCTCGTCAGAAGCCCTGGCGCTATTTGAATCCGGCGACTATACCGCAGGCTTGAAGTCACTGGCGGTCTTGCAGGGCCCTGTTGATCGCTTCTTTGACGATGTGATGGTGAACGCCGACGACCCGGCTCTCAAGAATAACCGCCTCAGCTTACTCAAACAGCTACAAGCCTTGTTCTTGGAAGTGGCCGATATATCACTGCTGGTGCCTGCTAAAAAATAGCGGGCAAGCGATGCGAAGGGAGCAGGGATGACGTTACCGTACAAAGTGTGGCTCGGGCTACGCTCGGGGCTGTTTTTTGTAAGCTATGCGCTGATTACGCTGTTTTTTAGCGTTACAGGTATTGTGTTCACGTGGTTCCTACCCTTCCATATTCGCGGCCGCTACTTTGTCATCGGCAATGCGCTGATCATTTTCTGTCTGCGGCTATTTTGTGGCGTACGCACGCGCGTCGTCGGCGAATTGCCTGCGCAACAGCCCTATGCCGCCCTGGCAAAACACCAAAGCCAGTGGGAAACCTTTTATTTGCAGTGGTTTCTTTTTCCCGTTACCACCGTGGTTAAAAAGGAGCTGCTGTCCGTGCCGTTCTTCGGTTGGGCGCTGCGCATGATGAATGCGATCGGCATCGATCGCAGCAACCCCCGGGCGGCCATGCGCCAAACCATGGAGCAGGGCACTCGGCACCTGGCGAATAACTGCAACCTGCTTATCTTCCCAGAGGGAACCCGTGTGCCCCATGGCGTGCGCGGTAAATACGCCAGGGGAGGGGCAGGCATTGCCGTCAAAGCCGGTGTACCCATTTTACCCATCGCTCACAACGCCGGAAGGCTGTGGCCACCCAAGAGCCTGCTTATTCGGCCAGGCACCGTCACGCTGTGGATAGGGGAGCTGATTGACACTCGCGACGGTGACCCAAAGGCCCTGGCCGAACAGGCCGCAGAATGGATCGAGCAACACTGCGATAAAATGCCTTAGCCGGAATCAGCACAAAAAAAAGCCCGCGAATCGATGCGACTCGCGGGCTTTTTTAGTGCCTGGGATCAGACATCCAAGTTAGCCACTTTCAGGGCATTACTTTCGATGAAGTCGCGGCGAGGCTCGACTTGATCACCCATCAAGCAGGTAAAGATCTGGTCGGCGGCAATCGCGTCTTCAATCGTGACCCGCAGCATGCGTCGGGCATCTGGATCCATGGTGGTTTCCCACAGCTGATCTGGGTTCATTTCACCCAGCCCTTTATAGCGCTGCACGTTGATACCGCGCTCTGCCTGGGCCATTAGCCAGTTCATCACCTCGTCGAAGCTTTCCACCTCTTGGGTGCGCTCACCGCGTTTGATATAGGCGCCGTCTTCGAGCAGCCCCTGCAGGCTTTCACCGAGTTCTGCAATGCTTTGATAATCTGAAGACTTGAAGAAATCGCGACCAAAGCGATAGTGGGTACTTACTCCGTGAGAGGTTATTTCCACTTCAGGGACAAAGATATTCAGTTCATTGTCTTCCACCACTCGCACATCGTAGCGGTGTTGCGGATCGCGGGCTTCTAGCTCTACGGTGACCTCAGCCAGTGCGGTGCACCATTTATCCATCACGGCCCGGTCGCCGAGTTGATCGGCCTTAACGGTGGGTAGGTGAACAACTTCACGCAACAATCGCGCAGGATAAATACGCGACAGCCGCTGGGTGATATCTTCAACTTTCCTGAAGTTGGTCACCAACTTTTCCAGGCCTGCACCAGTGATCGGGGCCGCGTCCGGGTTTACGTATAACGCTGCACCATCTAGCGCGTTCTGGGTTAAGTAGCTGGCCAGTGCAGCCTCATCTTTCAAATACTGATGCTGCTTTCCGCGCCCAATTTTATATAGGGGCGGTTGGGCAATATAGACATAACCGTTTTCAATCAGCTCCGGCATTTGACGGAAGAAGAAGGTCAGCAGAAGGGTACGAATGTGCGAGCCGTCTACGTCGGCGTCGGTCATGATGATGATGTGGTGATAGCGCAGCTTTTCTAAGTTGAATTCCTCTTTGCCAATGCCGCAGCCAAGGGCCGTGACAATGGTGCCAACTTCAGCAGAGGAAAGCATCTTGTCGAAGCGCGCCTTCTCAACATTCAATATTTTACCTTTGAGGGGCAGAATAGCCTGGGTGCGACGGTCGCGGCCCTGCTTAGCCGATCCACCCGCCGAGTCACCCTCCACCAAGTACAATTCAGAAAGACCGGGGTCTTTTTCCTGGCAGTCTGCAAGCTTGCCTGGCAGGCCTGCAATATCCAGAGCGCCTTTGCGGCGGGTCATTTCTCTGGCTTTTCGAGCAGCTTCACGAGCACGGGCCGCATCCAGCATTTTCTGGACAATCTGCTTGGCTTCGTTGGGGCTCTCCAATAGGAAGTCACCAAACTTGGCCGTCATTGCTTGCTCGACAACCGTTTTCACTTCGCTGGAAACCAGCTTGTCTTTGGTCTGCGAGGAGAATTTGGGGTCGGGGACTTTAACTGAAATAACGGCGGTTAGACCCTCTCTCGCATCATCGCCTGTAGTGGAGACCTTAGCTTTCTTCGCCAGGCCTTCACTTT
This sequence comes from uncultured Spongiibacter sp., assembly GCF_964011655.1. NCBI lineage: Bacteria > Pseudomonadati > Pseudomonadota > Gammaproteobacteria > Cellvibrionales > Spongiibacteraceae > Spongiibacter > uncultured Spongiibacter sp. The sequence goes on from NZ_CAXGPO010000011.1 coordinate 70,836, forward strand.
CAATGTAGCTATTCAGGTTACGCGTCAGACCGGCCCGGAATCCGGCCAAATGGGTGCCACCGTCGCGCTGGGGAATATTGTTGGTGTAACAGAATATATTTTCCTGGAAGCCGTCATTCCACTGAAGGGCGACCTCAACACCTATGCCATCTGCTTCGGTAGTGAAGTGGAAAACATCGTTAACCGCGCTTTTATTGTTGTTGAGATACTCAACAAAGGCGCTAAGACCACCTTCGTAACAGAAAACTTCTTTTTCACCACTGCGCTCATCGATCAGCTCGATGTTTATACCGGAGTTCAGAAATGCCAGTTCACGAATACGCTTCGCGAGATAATCGAAGTGGAACTCAATATTGCTGAAGGTTTCTTTACTGGGTTTAAAACGGACTTCCGTCCCACTGCGTTCAGTATCGCCAATAACCGCTAGTGGCGCGTCGGGGACGCCATGGCGATAGACTTGCTCGTGAACTTTACCGCCCCGACGAATGGTGAGGCGCAGCTCTTCAGAGAGGGCATTTACCACGGATACACCAACACCGTGGAGACCACCAGAAACCTTGTAAGTATTGTCGTCAAATTTCCCGCCTGCGTGCAGGACGGTCATGATTACTTCGGCCGCCGATACACCCTCATCATGGATCTCGGTGGGAATACCGCGCCCATCGTCACAGACGGTAACGGACTCATCGGGGTGAATAATAATTTGTATCTTGTTGCAGTGGCCTGCCAGAGCCTCATCAATCGAGTTATCGACGATTTCGAATACCATATGGTGAAGGCCTGAACCATCATCGGTGTCTCCGATGTACATGCCGGGACGCTTACGCACGGCGTCGAGGCCTTTTAGCACCTTGATACTGGAGGAATCGTAATTTTTGTTTTCTTCTGTCATTCTTTGAACCTCTACACACAAGAGCCTTGCCCAGCAGCAAGTCCTTTTTATTTACCTGTCGCCCACACGCCATTGGCTGAAATCAGGCGTTGGTAAAATGTTCCACGTGAAACCTTCTTATCTCTTTTGCGTCACCCAGCCAAGCGTCATCAAGATCTGATGCTTCTATGGATGTCGCGAAAACCTGCATATCCATGCTCGCGATCACACCAAACAGGGCAGCGCGGCGCTCTCTATCCAACTCTGCGGGCAAGTCATCGACTAACAACAGCACATCTAGGTTTTGTCGCCGCATCAACCCGCATTGTGCTAATTTCAGCGCACATACCAGCGTTTTAATCTGCCCACGCGACAATACCTCGGCCGCATTAGTACCACCGTAACTAAAGCGAATATCTGCGCGGTGCGGACCTACTCGCGTAAACCCTTGCCGCAGATCTTGCTCTCTGGATTCATTTAAGAGCCTACGCAAATCCTCTGCGCCTAAACGACCCTCGTCGTCATCCCAGCCACTGATAAAGCGCATAGTAAAACGCGAGGCATCAAGAAGGTGGCTTGCATCCTGCCCAGACCCACCCTGAAGCTCGTTAAGCAGACTTACAAACGCTTCCTCTAGCTCCGCAAACTGAGCGCGGCGCATAGCCGTGATTTTCGCCCCTGTCAGCGCAATTTCCTCTTCCCAGGGGGAGAGCATTGCATCCGATAGTTTACCACGTCTGAGCAGTGTATTTCGCTGCTTTACCGCTTTTCTATACCTTGACCACTCCTCGTAAAAACCAAGATGTTTCACGTGGAACACTGACCAATCGAGAAACTGCCGGCGCACGGTTGGTGAGCCTTCAAACAATTGAAAGCTATCGGGGTTGATCAACTGCACGGGAAGCAAGCCCGCTAAATCCGAGAAGGACCGGAGTCGTTCGCCCGCATACTTAACCAGCAGCGACTTATCCCGCCCGCGCTGGATGCCAAGCATCCGACTATCGTCAAAGGCACCATCAACCAACTCCCCCCTTACCAATAGAGAAGGGGAGTCAAAATTCACCACACTATTAATTTTTCGTGAACGAAATGACCGCGTAAGGGAAAGCATATGTATCGCCTCAAGCACCGAGGTTTTACCACTACCATTCACACCATGGATGAAATTAAAGGTAGAGAGATCACTCAACACACAGCGCCGCAAATTACGAAAATTGGAGATATGTAGTTCACTTAACCGCATCGGGCGTCACAAACTCCGCAAACAGGAGGGAAGGGGAAGAATACAAAAACGGCCACCATCGCTGGCGGCCGCTATCAAAATCGCAAACATCCGTAATTGCCGACAGCTTACAAGCGCATTGGCATAACAACGTATTGGCTATCGCTGCTCTCAGACTCTTCAACCAAGGCTGAGCTGTTGGCGTCCGACAGCGAGAACTTCACGGTTTCGCCATTGATTGCAGACATCACGTCCAACAGATAGCTCACGTTAAAACCTATCTCCAGGCTGTCGCCCTCGTAATCCACCGCTACGATTTCTTCCGCTTCTTCTTGCTCGGGGTTGTTAGCTACTATCTGCAAGTTGCCACTGCTGAGTAACAGGCGAATGCCGCGGTATTTTTCGTTAGACAAAATTGCAGTACGTGCGAAGGCTTGCTTAAGCTCTGCGCGGCTACCTAATACCGTTTTGGTGCTGCCACGGGGCAGTACACGCTCATAGTCGGGGAATTTTCCGTCTATCAACTTAGACGTGAATGTGAAATCACGAGTGACCACGCGGATGTGGTTGCTGCCCACAAAAAGCTCCGCATCATCATTTTCATTAATAAGCAGACGACCCAGCTCGATAACCCCTTTACGTGGCAGGATCACCTGGGCGCTGTTAGACACATTGATGTCGCCATTGAAGCTGGCCATCGCCAGCCGGTGACCATCTGTCGCAACCACTCGCAACAAACCTGGGTTCACCTCAAACAGCATCCCGTTCAGATAGTAGCGAACATCCTGCTGGGCCATGGCAAAGCTGGTGCGATCGATCAAGCGCTTTAAATCACCTTGCTTCAGGCTGAAACGCTGACCGCCGTGACCCTGCTCAACACTGGGAAAATCACTGGCGGGAAGGGTGGACAGCTGGAAGCGGCTGCGTCCCGACTTAATAATGAGCTTCTGCTCGTCCTGGCTAACATCGATCACCGAGCCCTCGGGCAGGGCCTTACAAATATCCACCAACTTCTTGGCGGGTACCGTGATTTCTCCCGGCTCGCTTGCCTGGCCCTCTTCCGCCAAATCCACACGACCGATCAACTCCACCTCGAGATCCGTACCCGTCAGCGAAAGTTGCTGACCATCCAGCACTAACTGAACATTCGCCAAAATAGGCAGCGTTTGGCGGCGTTCTACAACACCGGCAACAAGGTTCAGGGGCTTGATCAAAGCGTCCCTAGAAATAGAAAATTTCATTCGTTGTCTTCCCGTTGGTTTTTGCTGGTCGCAGGGCCGCTTTCCCAGGCCATAAGAAACTACACTTTATTATAAAAACTGACCTAAAAACATTAGGTTGTCAGAAGTCTTATCAAATTCTTATAGTCTTCCCTGATATCGGCATCAGCGTCGCGCAATTCTTTTATTTTACGGCAGGCATGCAACACGGTCGTATGGTCCCGACCACCAAAACCCTCGCCGATTTCGGGCAAACTGTGGTTGGTTAACTCTTTGGAAAGCGCCATCGCTAACTGCCTTGGACGCGCCACCGAACGACTGCGACGCTTGGACATTAAATCGGCAATTTTAATCTTGTAATACTCTGCAACGGTGCGCTGGATATTATCCAAACTCACTTGCTTATCCTGCAGCGCCAGCAAGTCTTTTAGCGATTCTTTAATAAGCGGAATATCGATGGGCTTGGCCATAAACCGTGAACTCGCGATAACCCGCTTCAACACACCCTCAAGCTCGCGGACATTCGAGCGAACACGCTGAGCAATAAAAAACGCCGCGTCAGAGGGCAGGGGGATATTCTCTTGCTCTGCCTTTTTCAGCAAAATAGCCACCCGCGTTTCCAACTCTGGCGGCTCTACCGCAACGGTAAGCCCCCAGCCGAAACGCGACTTCAACCGCTCTTCCAGCCCCTTAATTTCTTTGGGGTAGCGGTCACAGGTAAGGATCATCTGCTGACCGCCTTCCAGCAAGGCGTTAAAGGTATGGAAGAATTCCTCCTGGGAACGCTCTTTTCCTGAGAAAAACTGAATATCGTCAATTAACAGCGCATCCACCGAGCGGTAATAGCGCTTAAATTCATTGATCGCATTGAGCTGCAAGGCCTTAACCATATCGGCAACAAAGCGCTCAGAGTGAAGATATACCACGCGAGCATTGGGGTTTTGTTGCACCAGGGAGTTACCCACCGCGTGCATAAGGTGCGTTTTACCCAAGCCAACCCCACCATATAAAAATAGCGGGTTATACGCGCGCCCCGGATTCTCTGCGACCTGGCTTGCTGCCGCGCGGGCTAGCTGGTTGGACTTACCCTCTACAAACGTTTCGAAGGTATAGCCCTCCATCAAGGAGCTTTGATGGCGAATACCGCCTTCAACTTCCACTTGCCGCTGGGGGGGGGTAGTGGGCGCTGCCGACGCCGCAGTGGAGGACTGGATAATTGCCGGAGCAGGAACCGGGGCGACGCCCTCATTCCCCGCGAGTGTACTTTCTGTGGCAGCAGGGCTTTGACTCAGATCCTCCCCATAACTGGCGGGAGGGGTAGGGCGTTGGCGCGCCATTGCCGATTGCTGGCGATCGGCAATGGCCAGCTCAACATTGAAGCCTTGGCCGCCAGAGAACTCTGCAACCAGCTCTTCAATCCGAGTAAAAAATCGATCGTTGACCCAATCTTTAACAAAGCGATTAGGCGCCAGCAGACGCAACCAACCTTCTCCAGCCTCTAAACGCAGCGGCCGAATCCAGGTATTGAACTGCTGCGCGGGCAACTCCTCTTGAAGAACCGCTAAGCACCGCTGCCATATGGCGTCAGACAAAATAACACTCCCAAAACCAAAAATACCCGCCCAGCGAACGCCAGCCTTACAACCACAACAAAGGCGCCGCGTAAACGAGGTAAAACCCAGCTAAACCTATAAACAGGCTGGACATTCTACGCCTTCAACCCAAACTTATCCACACCTACGCGACTTTATCAACAATCGCGAACCGTTAAAAAATACCTAAATTTCAATGATATATAACAATAAACAATAAGACTCTATGGATAAAACAGAACAACATGTGGATAACCCCGGGATCAAGATGTGAATAACTTGTCAATAGGGTGTTATCATCAACCAGCCGGAAATTCCGATAACGAAGCCGGTGAGAGGCTTGGCAAATAAACCCCTTACAGGCATTGCTATTAGCGGTGCTGTCCACTAAAATTCGCGATCCGATTTTTCGTGCTCCAGCCACTTATTCCGGCAGGAGACAAAGAACTCGTCGTATAACGACACTGTGAACGGACAAGATCATGAAAAGAACTTTTCAACCAAGCAACCTGAAACGCGCCCGCACTCACGGTTTCCGTGCTCGCATGGCAACCAAGAACGGCCGCAAAGTATTGAACCGTCGTCGCGCTAAAGGCCGTGCTGTTCTGTCTGCATAATTAAGCGCTAGATTAAGGTACCGGTATTGCAGTGGAATTCGGCTTTGATAAATCACTGCGTCTACTCAATGCCGGCGACTACCAGGCTGTATTCGACCAATCTCGTCTGAAGGTCTCTACCGCCGAGTTATTATTTCTAGCGAATGCCAACGGCCTCGACCATCCCCGGCTTGGCCTTGTTGTTGCCAAGAAGAACGTACGCTTAGCCGCACAGCGAAATCGCCTGAAACGCATCGTTCGAGAGAGTTTCAGAATGCAGCAGTCGCGATTGCCGGGTATCGATGTTATCGTGCTGGCTCGAAAGGGCGTCGACAAGCTCGACAATCCCACTTTGCATAGAACCTGCAAACAGTTGTGGCGACAGTTAGAAAAGCGCGCCGAGAAGCAACTGCGCAAGCAAGAGGGTTAAACCTTGCAGCGCCTACTTATTGCCTGCATCAAGTTTTACCGCCTGTGCATCAGTCCGCTGATAGCACCACATTGCCGTTTCTATCCCAGCTGTTCCCATTACGCTATCGACGCGATCCGCGAGCACGGTGCCCTGCGTGGCAGCTGGCTTGCCCTGCGCCGCATCGGTCGCTGCCACCCGTTAAATCCCGGCGGCTACGACCCCGTTCCACCCTGCCATCACTGCCAAAACGAAAACAACTCAATCAAGGCTATTAAGCAATGATCGATATTCAGCGCTACCTACTTATCGCCGCCATCGCCGCGCTCTCATTTATGCTGCTGGTTGAATGGAAAAACTTTGATGGCGGCAACACTGCTCCGCTGGCCGCGGCCGCTGCACTGGCTGAGCAACCGGCCAACGCCGACGTTTCTCTACCCACCAACGACGCTGGCAGTGACGATTTACCCACCGCCGACAATGTCGACAACAGCGTTGAAGACTTCGCCGATAAGGGCGTAGACAGCCGCTACATCCATATTCGTAACGATGTTCTGGACCTGAAAATCGATCTACAGGGCGGCGACATTGTCTATGCCGCAACCTTGGAGCACCGCGACAGCATCGAGGAAGAAGAAGCCTTCGTACTGCTGGAAAACAACCAGCGTCGCAGCTATGTGGCCCAGAGTGGCTTAATCGGTAAAAACGCCACCGACACGGCGCAGGGCCGACCCATGTTTAGCGCCAACCTTGAGAGCTTCTCCTTGGAAGAAGGTCAGGACAGTGTTTCCGCGAATCTGCGCTATCAATACAGCGACGACATTCTTATCACCAAACGCTACACCCTGCAGCGTGGCGATTATCTGGTAAAACTCGACTACCTTGTTGAAAACCGCTCTAGTGAAGCGTTTAGTGCCTCACTGTTTGGCCAGCTGAAGCGCGACAACAGTGTCGACCCCGGTGTCAGCGACGACGGCCTGTTCGCCATGAAACCCTTTATGGGTGTCGCCTATTCCAGCAGCGAAGACCCCTACAACAAACTGGCCTTCCACAAGCTGAAAGAAAAGCCACTCAACGAGCAAATGGAAGGTGGCTGGGTCGCCATAATCCAACACTACTTCCTTAGCGCCTGGGTGCCCGACCAATCTGCCAACAACAGTTTTAAAACCGTTGTTACGCGCCAGGGCTTAAATATTGTTCGCTTCACCTCGCCGTCGCAAACGGTTGCTGCCGGTGAGCAGGGCACCTTGAGCGCGGCGATTTATATCGGCCCTAAAGACCAGTACCGTTTAGAGGAAATCTCTCCTGGTCTGGAACTCACCGTCGATTACGGCTGGCTGTGGTGGATAGCGCAACCCTTGTTCTGGCTGCTGACCAAACTCTACAGCGTCTTCGGCAACTGGGGCTGGGCGATTATCGGCGTTACCGTGTTGGTAAAAGCCGCCTTCTTCCAGCTCAATGCCAAGGCCTTCACCTCCATGGCGAATATGCGCAAGGTGCAGCCTAAACTGATGGAGCTGCGCGAGCGCTACGCCGACGACCGTCAAAAGCAGTCCCAGGCGATGATGGAGCTGTACAAGAAAGAAAAAATTAACCCCGTCGGCGGCTGCCTGCCCATGCTGGTGCAAATGCCGGTATTCATCGCCCTCTACTGGGTGCTGATGGAAAGTGTTGAGCTGCGCCACGCACCCTTTATGCTGTGGATTAATGACCTGTCAGCGATGGACCCTTATTTTGTCTTGCCGCTGATTATGGGTGCGTCGATGTTCATTCAGCAAAAGCTGAACCCGCCACCGGCAGATCCTATGCAGGCGAAAATCATGCAGTGGATGCCCATCGTCTTCACCTTCTTCTTCCTGTTCTTCCCCGCGGGCTTGGTACTGTACTGGGTGGTCAACAACACCCTGTCGATTATTCAGCAGTACATTATTACCAAGCGCATCGAAAAAGCTGGCTTGCCGTCTCGTTAAGCGATGAGCCAGCAAGACACCATCGCCGCCATTGCCACGCCGCCCGGCAAAGGCGGCGTTGGTATCATCCGCATTTCGGGCAGTAAAAGCCTGGCCATTGCCGCTGCGCTGATGGATCGCAGCCCGCAACCACGGCGTGCCCACTTCGCCCATTTTCGCGAGATTATCGACAACGAAACGGATGTTATCGACCAGGGGCTGGCGTTGTTTTTCCCCGGCCCCAACTCCTTTACCGGCGAAGATGTTCTGGAGCTGCAGGGTCACGGCGGCCCGGTAATCATGGACCGCCTGCTCAAGGCCTGTCTGCGTGCCGGCGCTCGCATGGCGCGTCCTGGCGAGTTCTCCGAACGCGCATTTCTGAACAACAAAATCGATCTCGCCCAAGCTGAAGCTATCGCCGACTTGATCGATAGCGCCTCGGAACAAGCCGCTCGCCAGGCGATGCGGTCACTTGACGGCGCCTTTAGTCGCGAGATCGACCAACTGGTCGAAGCCGTCACCGTATTGCGGATCTATGTCGAAGCGGCGATAGACTTTCCGGAAGAAGAAATCGACTTCATTAGCGACAGCCGCGTCGCCGACGACTTGAGCGCCATCAAACAACAGCTTCAACACGTCAGCAACGCCGCCCAGCAAGGCAGTTTGCTTCGCGACGGTATGACCGTTGTTATTGCCGGGAAACCCAATGCGGGTAAATCCAGCTTGCTCAACGCCCTGGCCGGGCGAGAGTCTGCCATCGTTACTGACATTGCCGGCACCACGCGGGACATACTGCGCGAAAACATTCTGATTGACGGCATGCCGCTGCACATTATTGATACCGCCGGTCTGCGCGACAGCGATGACCCGGTGGAACAGGAGGGCATTCGCCGAGCCTGGCAGGAAATCGACAAAGCGGACCGCGTACTGCTAATCGTCGATAGCCACCAACAGCGCCACGCCGATATACCCGATACCTTCGCCGAGCACGCCAATGCCGGCAAGCTCAGCCTGATATTCAATAAATGTGATTTGAGTGGCGAAACGGTGCGCGAGGACACGCAAGGCGAGCTACCCACGCTCTACCTCAGTGCCAAGGCAGAACAGGGTATCGACCTGCTGCGCAACCACCTCAAGCGCTGCGTGGGCTTTGAAGACGGCGACAGCCCGTTTATTGCCAGACGGCGGCATATTGAAGCACTGAATACTGCCCGCGAGCACCTCCTGCAAGGCGAACACCAGCTCCACCACTACAATGCCGGCGAACTGCTCGCCGAAGAACTCCGCCTCGCCCAGCAAAGCCTGTCAGAAATCACCGGTGCCTTCACATCCGACGATCTGTTAGGCCGCATCTTTTCCAGTTTTTGTATCGGAAAATAGCTATCCCTATTATCACTTCATGCGCAGTACAATTTGCGACATAGTTGTGAGACCCCAGCTACACTTATCGTAAGTTACTACCGTTAAAATTTTCCGCCACAAGGACGTCTCTATGGCTGACGCTACCCGCCACTCTCTATTATTACTACTGGTCGCTAGCAGCGCCGCCACCATGCCCAGCCATGCCCAGTTGTGGGATAACGAGGCACTTCCCGTTGTGCTTACACCAGCCCGCCTGAAACAAAGCCGCAGCGAGGTTCCCGCCAGTGTCAGTGTGATCGACCGTCAAATGATCATCGCATCGGGAATACGCCGTATCCCCGAATTATTCCGACTGATACCCGGCACATCAGTCGGCGCACGCGACGGCTGGAACCACGTGGTCAGCTACCACGGCACAAATTATCGCGACTCGCGGCGCATGCAGGTGCTGGTAGATGGACGCAGCATCTACCAAGCGGGCCTGGCAACGGTAAACTGGAACGATATTCCCCTGGCAATTGAAGACATCGAACGTATCGAAGTCGTCCGGGGCCCCTCCACAGCAAGTTACGGCGCCAATGCGTTTTTGGGCGTCATCAATATTATTACCCGTCACCCCGACGATGCCGACAAACTCTACCTACAAGCCCGCAAGGGTGATAACCAGGTTGAAGACTACCTGCTCAGCCACGCCGATAGCTTCGAGGGCGGCAAGTACCGATTGAGCTTACAAAGCCGTCGCGATGATGGTTTTGAAGTCAACCGCGACGGTGAAGACCGCCGCGACAGCGATAATAGCGACACACTCAACCTGCGCTATGAAAAGGCCCTCGACCAGGCCAATATCAGCTTGGCGATGGGCTACAAACAGGGGTGGATAAGCGACGACTTTGCCGATATCGATATCACCGCTCCCGATACTCGTCACCGCAACCATTTTGTTTCCGCCAAAATGAGTTGGGACTTAAGCAAAGACCACCATCAACACTTGCGCATTGACTACTCCGGCCAAAAGCAGCAAAAAGAATGGCAGGCGGTACTGCCGCCAGCGTTTATCGGTCAGCCCACCCATCCCTCACCACTGGTGCGCGTTGATGCCAACGAAAACAGCCGACAAACTCGCCAGGACATTGAGTTTCAGGACACCATGGTGTGGTCAGCAGACTTAAAAACAGTGGCTGGCATTCACATCAAGCACAACCGCGTTAGCTCCGAGACCTACTACAATGGTAACCGCCGTAGCGACAGCACCCAGCTGTTCGCCAATGCCGAATACCGAATCAGCGACCGTGTTACGGGCAATGTTGGTGCCTCGTGGGAACGAGACAGCAACGACAACAAAGACCATCTCTCGCCCAGGGTTTCACTGCACTACCACCTGAACAATCACCACAGTTTTCGCGCCGTCTACTCCGAAGCAGTGCGCAGCCCCGACTTATTGGAAACCACGGCCGATTGGACCTATCGCGCTAAAAACATCACCCCCACGCACAATGGCCAAACCACCGGCGAGTACGTTGTTAAAGCTACGGGGAACCCAGATTTGCGCGCGGAGAAAATTTCCTCTCGCGAAATTGGCTACTACGCCAACTTTCAACACATCGGCTTACAGTGGGATATAAAACTGTTCCGCGACCACCTAAGCAACCTTGTATCAGACTCAACCGCACTGGATAAATTCTCCCCGGAGAACAGCAACCGCCTGCGTCAACAAGGCATAGAAACCGAGCTGGATTATCGCCCATCGCCCAACTGGCTTTTCCACGCCAGCTACGCCTATATTAATTCCGACACCACAACCCAAAATGAGGAGAGCTTCACTCCCAGCAATAATTTCAGCGCGCTGCTCAGTTATAAATTTTTAAGCAATACTCAACTTTCACTCAGCCGCTACTACAGTCAAAACACACGTCGCCGGGGGAAAAATACCTTTTCACGGTCAGATTTACGGCTGGCTCACACCCTGAATCTGCGCAGCATCGAAGTGCAGTTAGCCTACGTGGCACGATATCAGCATGACGATAACAGCGAACTGTTATCGGATAACTTTTACCGTGAAGAACTGCGGCAGCTATTTACGCTGAGCCTGCGCTATTAGCCGTGATGCATATCAACCTCGAGGAAGGAATCCTTGAAAACACTGCTTAAAGGACTTCAATACGCGCTATTACTGCTCCTGGCAGTGGCGGCGTATGGCAGTGATAAACCCTCTTTAAAGGTCGACCTAGTGCTCCCTGTGGATAACGCTTCCCTGCGGCAACTTGCCAGCGAAATTGCCAGCCCGAGCGACTACCAATTACAGGTCTACATCAACGAGCTCCCAGACCCAACGCAGGCCGGAGATGTGCTGTTACTTGTCTCCGACGGCCTGCTGCCAATGATCAACAGCACTCACTACCCGGCCAAACTGGCGCTGTATGCAAACAGTGTGCGCTTTAGCCCCTATCGCGCCGAGAATGCCAGCGCCGTCTACTCAGACCAACCTATCGCACGACAAATAAAGTTGATTGACGCAATACTCAAGGGCAAACCGGCGCGCATTGCCATGGCCTGGGAAAGCCCCAGTTACCATCAACAACTCCACCAGCTCACCGACCAATATCCTCAATACCAATTTAATAGCGAACAAATACCGGCCGACGGATCCGCCTCGCAGCGCAAGCTAAACCGCTTAATCCAGCGCAGCGATGTGCTGCTGGCAACGCCCGAGCAAAATCTTTACAACGCCGCCACCATCCGCGGCGTACTGCTGGCAACCTATCGCCACCAGAACTTTCTTATTGGCCCCAACGCCGGTTTTGTCAGCGCGGGAGCGCTGGCGTCTGTCGTATCAAAGCCCAGCGACTACGCCGCTGAAGCAAAAGCAATGATCAACCATTACCGCGATCACGGCCGTCTGCCCATGGCGCGCTATCCACAGCGCTACAGTATTACCATCAACCGCAACGTCGCCGATTCTCTGGGCCTGGTTATCGACGATGAGCAAAGCCTACTCAACACCTTGAGGGGGCAGTAAATGCGCGCGCGAAGAAGCCTCTTTCAACAGATTTTAATTGCCAGCCTGGCTCCGATGCTGGTGTTGTTTATTGCCCTGTTTTCCTACTCACTTGCCGCCCGACTCAGCGACGCTCAACGCTATCAGATCGATCTGGGTGAACGCATTGCGGAAAACGTCGCGGCCCTGATCGAGCTGCCGCTGATTAGCGGTAACGACCAACAACTCAATGACATTCTCAAGTCGGCGCTGCAGGGCGATATCATCGCCTTACGCGTGTATCGCTTTGGCGATAGCAAACCCATTAGCGTCAGCCGAAACACCGCTAACGGGCCCGGTAACACCATCAGTATCCTGCTGGAGCAGCGCAGCATCGCGCTAACCGACGCCATCACCGGTGAACAGCTGCCGCCCATCAACAATATTCTCGGGCGACTGGAGCTGGATATCTCCAATGCCGGGCTCAACGCATTGCAGCGCAGCATAATCGCCGTGTCCATCAGTATTGCATTGCTGGCAATTCTTCTTGGCGCCGCCTTTGCCCTTCGCGTCAGCCGCCGTTTGTCGCAACCGCTCAGCGAAATCCAGCACGTCACGCAAGAGATCGCCAGCGGCAAGCACGGCAGCCGTATCCAACACTTAGAGCGTGGTGAACTCGGCGAACTGCAGCGCCACATCAACGACATGGCCGACGCCATCGAAGCCCAGCAGCGCGAACTCAGCGACTATGTCGAAGAGCTAAAACTCGCCAAAGGCAAGGCAGAAGAGGCCAGCATGGCCAAGAGCTTGTTCCTGGCCACCATGACCCACGAACTCAGAACGCCCATGAATGGCGCACTGGGCATGCTACAGCTGTTGGCCAAGAGCGAACTGAATGAATCCCAACGCCACTACCTGGATATTGCCAAAAGCTCCAGCGAGCATTTACTCCACATCGTAAACGATATCCTCGACTACTCGCGCATCGAAAAAGGCGATATGGAGCTCGAAGAGCGCTTCTTCCCACCCCAGTCTCTGCTGGGTGAAATCCTTCAACCCATGAAGCTGGATGCGCAAAGTAAAGGCATCGTTTTCAATACCCATATCGACCCCGCTCTGCGCCGTATCGAAATACGTGGCGATGAAACCCGACTGCGACAGATCGTTATCAACCTCGCGGCCAACGCGGTCAAGTTCACCCATCAGGGCAAAGTCGATGTCAGTCTGGAGCAACAGCCTGTCGATGCAGAAACCCTGCAATTAACATTGCGCGTTAGCGACACCGGCATCGGCATTACCCCAGAACAACAAGCCCACATATTTGAGAGCTTCCACCAGGCCGATAACTCCACGGTTCGCCGCTATGGTGGCTCAGGGCTGGGTCTGGCCATCGTCAAGCGACTGAGCGAGCTGATGAAGGCCGACATCCAGCTGAGCAGCCAGCCCGGTGAGGGCTCCAGTTTCACCGTGGTGTGGCGTACGCGCTATCGCAAGCTGGCTGCACAAACGCAGGAAAACACAGTGGATGACGAGCAGTGTTTCTCTGGGCTCACCGCAATGGTGGTTGAAGACAACCCGGTCAATCAGTTGTTGGTTGCTCGCAGCCTAGAAGGTTGGGGGGCAGACGTCATTACGGCTAACAATGGCGCCGAAGCGATTAGTCAACTGGAGCAACACCACGCCGATGTGATCTTAATGGATCTGCAAATGCCGATTATGGACGGTTTTGAAGCGACTCTGCAGCTCCGCAGGCGCTTGCACCAACACATCCCTGTGATCGCCCTAACGGCTAACACTGATCCAGAAACCCAACGTCGCTGCTTAAATGCAGGTATGAACGCCTTCCTCTCCAAACCGGTATCGCTAGAGCAATTGCGCAATAGCATTGCTGAACAGCTGCCCTAAGCCCATTTTTCTACTATTTATCCCAAGGATAAGATCGGGATAGCCGCGTCTGAGCCTGTGAAAAACCCGTCGATAAGGCGGCACTTACTCACAAGCCCCCGACACGCGCCGTTTTATCCACATTTCATCCCCAAACGGCTCACACCAAGATGACAGGATATCTGTGGATAAAAACGGTAGTTATACATAAAGAAAAATATTTAAATACAATGACTTAGATACCTTACTCACAGAAAAGCGGTTCCATAACATCAGTATCAAGAATAAAAAAACATAAAACTATCAACATATATATTCATAAAATCTTATTCTTTAAACACAAAAAAAGAATTGATTAAAAATTCACCAATTCATTGCAGCGCATCCAGAACCCCGTATAATTTCGCCCCCAGTAAAATTACTCATTCAGGTGTTTTGTGGACTATCCGCAGCGATTCGATGTCATTGTTATCGGTGGTGGCCATGCCGGTACTGAAGCCGCCTTGGCCGCTGCCCGTATGGGTAGCCAAACCCTTTTGCTTACCCACAACATCGAGACGCTGGGGCAAATGTCCTGCAATCCCGCCATTGGTGGCATTGGTAAGAGCCACCTTGTCAAAGAAGTGGATGCACTCGGCGGCGCCATGGGGTTGGCGACAGATCGCGGTGGTATTCAATTTCGCGTGCTTAACGCCCGCAAAGGGCCCGCAGTGCGGGCAACCCGCGCACAAGCTGACCGCGTGCTCTACAAAGCCGCGGTGCGAGAAATACTGGAAAACCAGGCAAACCTCGCCATTTTTCAGCAGGCCGTAGACGACCTGATCGTCGAAGGCGACTGTGTTCGCGGCGTCGTGACAAATATCGGCCTGAAATTCTATGCCAGCAGCGTTGTTCTGACGGCGGGCACCTTCCTCGGCGGAAAAATCCACATTGGTCTGGATAACCACAGCGGTGGCCGCGCCGGCGACCAACCCTCCATTGCACTTGCGCACCGTCTTCGCGAACTGCCTTTCCGGGTAGATCGACTGAAAACCGGCACGCCGCCGCGCATTGACGCAAAAACTGTCAACTTTGCTGGCCTGGAGCAACAGTGGGGCGATGAACCCCGTCCGGTAATGTCGTATCTGGGTGACCGAAGCATGCACCCCGAGCAAGTCTGCTGCTGGATTACCCACACCAACGAGCGCAGCCATGAGATTATTCGCAGTGGTTTAGACCGCTCGCCCATGTACACCGGCGTAATCGAGGGAATCGGCCCCCGCTACTGCCCGTCGATCGAAGACAAAGTCCATCGCTTTGCCGATAAAAACTCTCACCAGGTGTTCATCGAGCCCGAGGGCCTGAAAACACACGAGCTATACCCCAATGGCATTTCCACCAGCCTGCCGTTTGATATTCAGTTGGCGTTGGTTCGCTCGATCAAGGGCTTTGAAAATGCCAATATGACGCGCCCCGGCTACGCCATTGAGTACGACTTCTTCGAGCCGCGTGACCTGAAGAACTCGCTGGAAACCAAATTCATTGCCGGTTTATTTTTTGCGGGTCAGATCAACGGCACCACCGGTTACGAAGAAGCCGCTGCCCAGGGCCTATTGGCTGGTGCCAACGCCGCCTTGCTGGCGCAGGGCAAAGAGTCGTGGTGTCCGCGTCGCGACGAAGCCTACATCGGTGTGCTGGTTGACGACCTGATTACCATGGGCACCAAAGAGCCCTACCGCATGTTTACCTCGCGAGCGGAATATCGCCTGCTGCTGCGCGAAGACAACGCCGACCAACGGCTCACCGAAAAGGGCCGTGAACTGGGCTTGGTCGACGATGCCCGCTGGGCCGCGTTCTGCGAAAAGCGCGAAGCCATTGAGCGCCAGCGCCAGCGTATGGCCAGCACGTGGATTCAACCGAATACCCCGCAAGCCGAGCAATTGGCGGCCAAGTTCAGCAAACCGATCAGTCACGAATACAACCTGCTCGACCTGCTAAAACGCCCGGAACTTGGCTATGCCGATTTGGCGGACATGGTGCAAGACGGCGAAGCAGTGGTGGACGATGTCGCCGAGCAGATTGAAATTGGCGTGAAATACGCGGGCTACATCGAGCGCCAGAAAGACGAAATCGAGCGCCTGCGTCGCCATGAAGAAACGCCGTTGCCACTGGACTTTGACTACAGCGTGATCGAAGGTCTGAGCAACGAGATCAAACAAAAACTGGGCGACGCGCGACCGCAAACTCTCGCCCAAGCCTCGCGGATTCCCGGCGTGACCCCGGCCGCGGTATCGCTGTTACTGATTACGCTGAAAAAGCGCGGTCTGCTGGAAAGGAAGTCCGCCTGAGGTGAATGACGAACGCCAATTCCTAACGCGGGGTGTCCAAAAACTTGGGCTCTCGATTACCGACGCCAATATCGACGCACTGCTCAACTACCTCGCCTTGCTGGTGAAGTGGAACCGCGCCTACAACCTCACGGCGGTGCGCGACCCCATGCAAATGGTCAGCCGCCACTTGCTGGATAGCCTGAGTGTTGCCAATCTGGTCGATGGCCAGCGCATTCTCGATGTGGGCACCGGCCCCGGGCTGCCGGGCATTCCGCTGGCAATACTGTTCCCCGAGCGCCAGTTTGAACTGCTCGACAGCAACGGCAAGAAAACGCGGTTTTTGATCGAGGCCAAATTACAACTCGGCCTCGACAATGTGCAGGTGCACTGTTGCCGCGTAGAATCCCTGCGCGACGAACAGGGATTTGACGGCATTACCTCACGGGCATTTGCCTCGCTCGCCGACATGGCTGGCGGTTGTGAGCACTTACTCGCCCCGCAGGGAAAACTCTATGCCATGAAGGGGCAATACCCCGAGCAAGAGTTGAGTCAGTTGCCAAAACACTTTATCGTCGAAGCCTGTCATACTCTTTCCGTTCCCGGTGTCGACGAGGCCCGCCACTTGATGGTGATCGCCTCCCAGCACAGCGGTGAACATTCTGCGAGCGATCAATAGGGACCGGGCCGTGGCCACCATATTCGCGATCACCAACCAGAAAGGCGGCGTGGGGAAAACCACCACCAGTGTTAACCTGGCTGCGTCTCTGGCGGCGACAAAACGCCGCGTGCTGCTTATCGACCTCGACCCGCAAGGCAATGCCACCATGGGTTGCGGGGTGGATAAAAACGCGGCCGAGCACACGGTGTACGACGTATTGGTCGCCCAGCGCGCCATTGCAGATACCCGCACTGTGGCGCCTGAAAGTGGCTTTGATGTACTGCCTGCCAACCAGGATCTCACCGCGGCAGAGGTCGAGCTCATCAATGAGATCGGTCGCGAATTCCGCTTGCGTGAAGCGCTTGGCGATATCGCCGACGACTACGACTACGTGCTGATCGACTGCCCGCCGTCGCTCAATATGCTTACCGTTAACGCACTGGCGGCTGCCGATGGCGTGATCATTCCCATGCAGTGTGAATACTATGCCCTGGAGGGCTTGAGTGCGCTGCTCAATACCATCAGCCGCGTGACTCAGCTGATAAACCCGCAGCTGCGGATTGAGGGAATACTTCGCACTATGTTCGACGGCCGTAACAGCCTGACCAATCAGGTCACCGACGAACTGCGCCACCACTTTGGCGATAAACTCTACAGCACCGTCATCCCGCGCAATGTGCGCCTGGCCGAGGCGCCCAGCCACGGCCTGCCGGTGCTCTACTACGACAAACAATCCAAAGGGGCTCTGGCCTACCTGGCCTTGGCCGGGGAAATTTTGCGTCGCGCAACATCCACTGAAGCGCCTGCCAAAGGCGGCCAGAACGAACAACAGGTTGAACACATCAATGGCTAAGAAACGAGGTTTAGGACGAGGCCTGGACGCCCTGCTGGGCGCCTCCGCAGAACCGGTAGCGATCGCCGATACCGCGACAAGTGTGGAGCCAGCCAGCGAGACAACCTCAGCGGCAGTTAGCGACGCCGCCGTGGATGGCGAATTGAAAAACCTGCCCATCGAATACCTGCAGCGCGGTAAATACCAACCGCGCCGCGAAATGCCTGCAGAAGGCCTGGAAGAACTGGCCGAGTCCATTCGCTCCCAGGGCATTATGCAACCGATTGTTGTGCGCCCCATCGCCGACAACCGCTATGAAATTATCGCCGGTGAGCGCCGCTGGCGCGCCAGCCAGTTGGCCGGTTTAGAATCCGTACCCGCGCTGATTCGCGAAGTGCCCGACGAAGCCGCGGCGGCGATGGCACTGATCGAAAACCTGCAGCGTGAAGACCTCAACCCCATGGAAGAGGCCTTGGCGCTGGTTCGCCTGCAACAAGAATTTGAACTCACCCACGCTGAAATTGCCGGTTTAGTGGGCAAATCGCGCACCACCATCACCAACCTGCTGCGCCTCACCGGGCTGCGCGACGACGTGCAAACCCTGCTGGAAAATGGCGATATTGAAATGGGCCACGGTCGCGCCCTGCTGGGCCTGCCCGCCGAGCAGCAGAGCAGCGCCGCTGCTACTGTCGTCAGCCGCGGTTTATCGGTGCGCCAGACCGAAGCCCTGGTGCGACGCTTGGTTGACGAGGCCAAAAGCCCCGCCAAATCCAGCACGCGCATCGACCCCGACATCAAACAATTACAAGACAGTCTGTCCGAAAAACTCGGCTCCCCTGTGCAAATTCAGCACGGCGCCAAAGGCCGCGGAAAACTCACAATAAAATACAGCAGCCTGGACGAATTGGACGGAATTCTAAGCCATATGAAATAGCTTATTTGGTGGCAACAATGTAGCGGTGCTACCCCATCTGGTAGCCAGGTAAAATAACCCCGCGAATTGTGCTGCTAAATTCCTGATATTGTTAACGAATTGCGAATTGTGCTTATTGCAGACTTTGGTCGCATAAATGGTAAATCGGTTGATCCTTAGCCAATGACCACCTATAATTCGCCCCGCTTTTTGGACAAGCGAAAAATGCGTTGCAGCGGCAGGTAAACAGGGCAATGACAGCAACACAGCGGCAGCAGAAAACTGCGCTAGCCACCGTCAAACCCCCACTGCTAAAAATTTATGGCCTGCAATGCATCGTGCTGCTTGTCGCAAGCGGGTTTACATATTCAATTAACGGGGTGGTAGCAAAATCCCTGTTAATCGGTGGGCTGATTTCCGTTTTACCCAATGCCTATTTTGCGCGCCAGGTTTTTAAGTACGCCGGCGCGGCATACGCGCGCGAGGTAAATCAATCATTCTACCGGGCAGAAGCGGGCAAATTTATTGCGACGGTTGGGCTGTTTGCCGCCACGTTCGCAATGGTCAGACCCCTCTCTGCCGTCGCCGTATTTTCGGCATACCTGGTGGGTATGCTTTTAAACACCTTGCTGGTGGCCGTGTTGAGAAACCCCGGCGCAAGGTAAAACACAGTTTCTAAGTTTTGCAATGAGAGTGACATATGGCAGCTGAATCGCAGTCGACTGTTGGATATATCCAGCACCATTTAACCAATCTCACCTATGGCAAGCTTCCCGCTGGCTACGAGCGCCTTGATAGCGAAGGCCACGTGCACGAAGTGCTGGCGGCAGATACTTGGACGCTGGCACACAGCGGCCAGGAAGCGGCGGACATGGGTTTCATGGCTATCCACGTTGACTCCATGTTGTGGTCAATTGGTCTGGGCTTTTTGTTCCTGTTGTTTTTTGCCCGCATCGCCAAGCGCGCTCACAGTGGCATTCCCCGCGGCGCACAAAATGCCGTCGAAATGGTTATCGGCTTTATCGACCAAACAGTTAAAGACGGTTTCCACCACAAAAATGCCATGATCGCGCCAATGGCACTGACTATTTTCATGTGGATCTTCCTGATGAACGCGATGGACCTTGTGCCCGTCGACTGGATTCCACAGCTTGCTGCATTGATCAGCGGCGACCCGCACTTCTACTTCAAAGTGGTTCCCACGACTGACCCCAACATCACCTTGGGCATGGGCTTCACCATTTTCGGCCTGATGGTTTACTTCACCATCGCTAAAAAAGGCTTTATGGGCTTTGTAAAAGAACTCACTCTGCACCCGTTCCACCACCCCAAGTGGTACGTGAACGTGTTCCTGGTGCCGATCAACTTCGCGCTTGAGGCGATCTCGTGGATCTCCAAGCCGATCTCACTCGGTCTGCGACTGTTCGGTAACATGTACGCCGGTGAGATGATTTTCATTCTGATCGCCACAATGTTCGGCGCCGGACTGATTCTGGGACTCTTTGCAGGTGTGTTGCAGTGGGCGTGGGCAGTTTTCCACATCCTTGTTATTACACTGCAGGCCTTCGTCTTCATGGTACTGACCATTGTCTACATGGCAACGGCGCACCAGATCGAAGAAGAAGACCAGTTCCACTAAGGTATTTGCTTTAACTAACTAAACTTTTCTTAACTTAAAATGTAGGAGAACTACCATGGGTTTGGCTCTGATTGCTGTTTCACTGATGATCGGTTTTGGCGCACTGGGTACTGCGATTGGTTTCGCACTACTGGGCGGTAAACTGCTGGAAGGCTCTGCTCGTCAGCCTGAACTGGCGCCAATGCTGCAAGGTAAAATGTTCCTGATCGCTGGTCTGCTCGACGCCGTTCCCATGATCGGTGTTGGTATCGCTATGTACGTTCTGTTCGTTGTTGTTCCCGGCCTGCCCGCTTAATTGCACGCATTCGGAATACGACACGTTCAGCAACTTGATATAGCAGAGGTATCGGCGTGAATATTAATCTCACACTGATTGGACAATCGATCACCTTCCTGTTCTTCGTATGGTTCTGCCACGCATTTGTGTGGGGCGCTATCCGCAAGGCAATGGAAGAGCGTGAAAAGCAGATTGCTGACGGTCTTGATGCCGCAGACCGCGCGGGTCGCGATCTTGAGCTTGCTCAGGAAAAAGCTGCCAAGCAGCTTCGCGAAGCCAAAGCGGAAGCGGCTTCCATCATTGATGCTGCCAACAAGCGCGCCAATCAAATTATTGATGAAGCGAAAGAGTCTGCACGTACTGAAGGCGATCGCCTGAAAGCAGCAGCCCAAGCCGAAGTAGAGCAGGAAATGAACCGTGCGAAAGAAGCACTGCGTTCACAGGTGGCGAAACTGGCATTGGCAGGTGCTGAAAAAGTACTGGAAGCGTCTATCGATGAGTCTGTTCATAAAGACATGGTCGACAAGCTGGCCGCAGGCCTGTAAGCGAGGTTGACATGGCTGAATTGAGCACAATGGCTAGACCCTACGCCAAGGCGGCTTTCGAGCACGCCCTGGCTTCTTCGGCATTAGGTGAGTGGTCACAAATGCTGGCAACGGCAGCCGCTGTCGCCAGCCAGGAAGCGGTAGCCAAGCTGCTGTCTTCTCCGGCCATCACCAGCGAGCAGCAAGCGCAGAAATTTATCGACGTCTGCGGCGATGCACTCAATGCCGGCGGTGAAAATTTCATCAGGATTCTCGCAGAAAACAAGCGCTTGGCATTACTGCCGTTAATCAGCGAATTGTTTGACGCGCACAAAGCCGTCCAGGAGAAATCCGTGGACGTCGAGCTGACGACAGCCTTCGCGCTGGACTCAGAATCCGAGCAACGTCTTGCCGACGTTTTGAGCAAAAAACTGCAACGCCAGGTGAAGGTAAGCAGCCACGAAGATCGCAGCCTGTTGGGCGGCGTTGTGGTTCGCACCGGCGACCTGGTTATAGATGGCTCGGTGCGCGGTCGCTTAGCGAAACTCGCTGAAGCAGTAAATTCCTGAGCGTTTAAGAGAATAGGATTGAGGAACAGAGCATGCAGCAACTGAACCCCTCCGAGATTAGCGATATTATCAAGCAGCGCATCGAAAAATTAGATGTGACCGCTGAAGCCCAAAACGAGGGCACTATCGTCTCGGTATCAGACGGTATCGTACGTATCCACGGCCTGACCGATGTGATGTACGGTGAAATGATCGAATTCGAAGGTGGCCATTTCGGTATGGCACTTAACCTCGAGCGCGATTCAGTCGGCGCGGTAGTCCTGGGTGACTACTTTGACATCGCCGAAGGCCAAACTTGTAAATGTACCGGCCGTATCCTGGAAGTACCCGTAGGCCCCGAGCTTCAGGGTCGCGTTATCGACGCACTGGGTAACCCCATCGACGGTAAAGGTCCCATCGACGCCAAACTCACCGACGCAGTTGAAAAAGTTGCTCCCGGTGTAATCTGGCGTAAGTCGGTTGACCAGCCCGTGCAAATCGGTCTGAAAGCCGTTGACTCCATGGTACCCATCGGCCGTGGCCAGCGTGAGCTGATCATCGGTGACCGCCAGATCGGTAAAACAGCCATCGCTGTTGACGCCATCATCAACCAGAAAGACTCAGGCATTAAGTGTGTCTACGTCGCTGTTGGCCAGAAGGCCTCTTCTATTGCCGCCGTTGTGCGCAAACTGGAAGAACACGGCGCAATGGACCACACCGTTGTTGTAGCCGCGACCGCGTCTGATCCTGCTTCTATGCAGTTCATCGCACCGTTCACCGGCTGTACTATCGGCGAATACTACCGCGACCGCGGTGAAGACGCGCTGATCATCTACGATGACCTGACCAAGCAAGCCTGGGCTTACCGCCAAATCTCGCTGCTGCTGCGTCGTCCGCCAGGCCGTGAAGCCTACCCCGGTGACGTATTCTACCTCCACTCGCGTCTGTTGGAGCGTGCTGCACGAGTTTCTGAAGAGTACGTAGAAAAATTCACCAACGGTGAAGTAAAAGGCAAAACAGGTTCATTGACCGCACTGCCTGTTATCGAAACCCAGGCTGGTGACGTTTCTGCCTTCGTACCGACCAACGTAATCTCGATCACCGACGGTCAGATCTTCCTCGAAACCGACATGTTCAACGCCGGTATTCGTCCGTCAATGAACGCCGGTATCTCGGTATCGCGTGTTGGTGGTGCAGCGCAGACAAAAGTAATCAAGAAACTGTCCGGTGGTATTCGTACCGCACTGGCTCAGTACCGCGAACTGGCGGCCTTCTCCCAGTTTGCTTCTGACCTCGACGACGCAACCAAAGCTCAGCTTGAGCAAGGTGAGCGCGTAACCGAGCTGATGAAGCAGAAGCAATACAGCCCAATGAGCATTGCCGACATGGCTCTGTCACTGTACTGCGCGAACGAAGGTCACCTGAAAGACGTTGATGTTAGCAAGGTACTGGACTTCGAAGCGGCGATCCTGGCTTACGCACACGCTGAATACGGCGACGTGATGAAGCAGATCAACGACACCGGCAGCTGGAATGACGAGCTGGAAGGCAAGTTCAAAGAACTGGTCGAAAAGTTCAAGTCAACACAGACTTGGTAAGACGGATAAAGCGCTCTCCCGGGAGCGCTTTACTGCTTGAGGATTTTTAATCATGGCAGGTGCAAAAGAAATACGCACCCAGATCTCCAGCATCAAGAGCACGCAAAAAATCACTAGCGCCATGGAAATGGTTGCGGCGAGTAAAATGCGTAAAGCTCAAGATCGCATGGAAGTGGGTAAGCCCTACGCGCAGCGTATGCGCGCAGTGGTTGGGCATATCGCCAATGCAAATCCGGAATACCGTCATCAATATATGGAAGAGCGCGACGTTAAGCGCGTTGGCTTTGTTATCGTTTCTACAGACCGCGGTCTGTGTGGCGGCCTGAACACCAACCTGTTCAAGCAAGCTATTAAAGAAATGCAAAGCTGGTCCAACAAAAACGTCGACGTTGATCTTTGCCTGATTGGTGGCAAAGCAGCGGGCTTCTTCAACAGCTTTGGCGGCAACATTGTTGCATCAGTGCGCGACATGGGCGAAGCGCCCAGCGTTAGCGACCTGATCGGCTCTGTTAAAACCATGCTGGACGCCTATAGCGAAGGCCGGATTGATCGTCTTTACCTGGTGGGCAATGAGTTTATCAACACCATGACTCAAACGCCGTTTGTTCGCCAACTGCTGCCACTGGAAGCAGAACAAGACGACAGCTTGAAACATCACTGGGACTACATTTACGAGCCCACTCCAGAAGAACTGCTGGAAGGTCTGCTGACTCGCTACGTTGAGTCACAGGTATACCAAACAGTGGTTGAAAACGGAGCATGTGAACAAGCTGCCCGGATGATCGCGATGAAGAGCGCTACCGACAACGCTGGCGAAATCATCGACGGTCTGCAACTGGTATACAACAAAGCCCGTCAGGCAGCCATTACGCAAGAGCTGTCAGAGATTGTTGGCGGTGCTGCAGCGGTATCGTCATAACACGATACCGGCAACGGATTTTGAAATTTTTAAGGTTTTTAAGAGGAACCTAACATGAGTAGCGGACGTATCGTACAAGTCATCGGCGCCGTTATCGACGTGGAGTTTCCGCGCGATTCTGTGCCACAGGTTTATGATGCACTGAAAGTGACTGACAGCGGCCTGACGCTGGAAGTACAACAGCAATTGGGTGATGGCGTGGTTCGCGCGATCGCGTTGGGTTCTTCTGAAGGCCTGCGTCGCGGACTGGATGTCGACAACACCAAAGAAAAAATCAAAGTACCCGTGGGCACCGAAACACTCGGTCGCATCATGGACGTACTGGGTAACCCCATCGACGAATGTGGTCCCATCGGTGAAAAAGAGCGCATGGAAATCCACCGCGCTGCACCGAAGTACGAAGAGCTTGCAGCGTCTTCTGACCTGCTGGAAACCGGCATCAAGGTTATCGACCTGGTTTGCCCGTTTGCCAAGGGTGGTAAAGTTGGTCTGTTCGGTGGTGCCGGTGTTGGTAAAACCGTAAACATGATGGAACTGATCAACAACATCGCAACCGAGCACAGCGGTCTGTCTGTATTCGCAGGTGTTGGTGAGCGTACTCGTGAGGGTAACGACTTCTACCACGAAATGCAGGAAGCCGGCGTTGTAAACGTTGAAGAATTCGCGAAATCAAAAGTAGCGATGGTATACGGCCAGATGAATGAGCCACCGGGCAACCGCCTGCGTGTAGCACTGACTGGTCTGACCATGGCTGAAAAATTCCGTGACGAAGGTCGTGACGTACTGTTGTTCGTCGACAACATCTATCGTTACACACTGGCCGGTACCGAAGTATCAGCACTGCTGGGTCGTATGCCTTCAGCGGTAGGTTACCAGCCCACACTGGCGGAAGAGATGGGTGTTCTTCAGGAACGTATCACCTCAACCAAAACCGGCTCTATCACTTCTATCCAGGCGGTATACGTACCGGCGGATGACTTGACTGACCCCTCGCCAGCAACCACCTTTGCTCACTTGGATTCAACGGTAGTACTTAGCCGTGACATCGCAGCAAAAGGTATCTACCCAGCGGTAGACCCACTGGACTCTACTTCACGTCAGCTCGACCCACTGCTGGTTGGTCAAGAGCACTACGAAGTAGCCCGCGGTGTACAGACTGTACTTCAGCGCTACAAAGAGCTGAAAGACATCATCGCCATCCTGGGTATGGACGAGCTGTCTGAAGAAGACAAAATGACCGTAGAGCGCGCACGTAAAATCGAGCGCTTCCTGTCACAGCCTTTCCACGTTGCCGAAATCTTCACCGGCAGCCCCGGTAAGTACGTGTCTCTGAAAGACACCATCGCCAGCTTCAAAGGCATTCTGAACGGTGACTACGATCACCTGCCAGAGCAGGCTTTCTACATGGTTGGTACCATCGAAGAAGCAATCGAGAAAGCGTCGAAACTGTAAGTCCGCGCAAGCGGGCTTCACGCCTAAGAGGCTGAAGATATGGCTATGACAATACATTGCGACATCGTAAGTGCCGAAGAAGAAATCTTCTCCGGCCGCGCCAAGCTGATCGTTGCCAATGGCATTCAGGGTGACCTGGGTGTGACCTACGGTCACGCCCCGCTGTTAACCTCGCTCGAGCCCGGCCCCGTACGCCTCGTACTGGACAACGGCGAAGAGCAGGTTTACTACGTCTCCGGTGGCTACCTCGAAGTCCAGCCCAATGTTGTGAGCATTCTTGCCGACACAGCATTGCGTGCCGACGACCTCGACGAAGCCGCAGCCCTGGAAGCACAAAAGCAAGCTCAGCAAGCCATGCTGAACCAAAGCGCCGACGTAGACTACTCGCGCGCCGCGGCTCAACTGGCAGCAGCCACTGCACAGCTGCGTACCCTGCAGCAAATTCGCAAGGCGATGGGCAAGTAATTCCCACCGGGAATTGCAGAAAAAGGCGGCTTAGGCCGCCTTTTTTTATGCCTGGAAAAAAGCCCTACCAACTCAATAATTCCCTTCCTTTCAAACAACATGTCCGCATCAATGTAGGAGTGCTTTAGCGCTGCCTACCATCATAGTGGTTGTAGGAGCGGGCCTGAGCGCGACCAATCCAGCTACGAACCAGGGTTACTTGTAGGAGCGGTTTACCCAAAGCACTCCCTACGGTCGCGGGGCACGCTGTTAACCGCGAAGACGTTGTCTGATGGACCGTTGAAACATTCATTCCCCCAGACGCTGATGGCTTTGATTTCGCCCTGCTGGGCGACCCCCTTTCTCTTTGCTTGCCCAAAGAGAAAGGGGGCAAAGACAATGCGTTTTCCGCATTGAGCGCCGCTCGTCGGCGACCCGAAGGGCGAGGCATGCAATGCCGAGTAAAAAGGGGCGCCCCGCATCACTGTCGTCGGCTGACCGCCGCCGATCCCCTGCGCGCGGCCCTGCCCAAGCGGTCGCTGCGGAACTCGCCTATCGGCTCAAACAGTTCTCGCTCTATTCCGCTTAGTCAGCGCCGTGCTCGGCAGTGCTGAAGGGGAGGTTTAGCCCGTGCCAAAGACAGTGTATTACACAAGCTATACATCCTTAGGCTAGTAAATTAAGCTGAAGTCAGCAAAGGAGTGTGCGTTAATCTTGGGCGCAAAAAGAAAGAATAAATAAAACAGCCACATAAGGATATGCAGGCAAAATTATGAGACCCCCTCGTTATTTGAATCAACGCGCATGCTCACTTTTTCAGCGAAAAAGCGCCGAAAAAAAAGACTTTTTCCTAATTAGTTAGAGAGCTAAAGCGATACTCATGTTTTAGCTAAACGAGGGTGCGCGATATGCAAATGTTAGCCAAGGAGATCAGAATGGTAGACAAGCCATCATTGTCTGAAGTTGAAAATGCTTTTCAGCCAGCTAAAGAAGTAACTGCCGTCGTTCGATTTGCTGGGCGTAAAATGGAGGTGGAAGATGGATATTATGGGCTCCTAGGTGACGGAGTTAACATTGCCATTGTTGGGAACCGTGGCGTAGGTAAAACTTCTTTATCTCGCCAGTTAGAGATTGCAGCCTCTGGTGACGATGGCCTCCTAGATCACTTAGGAATTAACCATGATAGACCTTTAGACTTCTTGCCGGTGTATTTTGCATGTGGCAACCGCGTAACAGATTTTGGGGATTTGCTCGAACGTCTCTTAACAACGTCTAATTGTCTGGGCGACTGGATATACGATATTCCTGGAGCAAAAAAAGAAGTTGTTTCTTATGCGCCCGAAATAGGTGCGAAGTTATTTGGCATCGAGGCGAAACTCGGTGGTGAAAAGGCTACCGAGCAAGAGTCTAGGCCAGCGGTCAACAACCACTCTATCGATACCGTTTTCACAAACGTTTGCCATGCAATTGTTGAAGAAGGAATAGCTAAAGACGGCTTGTTTATTATCGTAGATGAATTTGATCAGATTAACGATCCATCGGGTATGGCCGGATTCATGAAATCACTGGCTACCAATGTACCAAAAGCCAAATTCTGTTTGGTCGGAGTAGCTCAAGATATCCAAAACCTGATGAAAGAGCATGAGTCCGTTGATAGGCTATTTTCTGGCAGTATTATTCGTGTTCATCCAATGCAGCCTGAAGAACTACGAGAAATAATTCGGATTGCGGAGAATGAGATAGACGGCTTTATTACCTTCGACGATGAGGCTACTGATATACTGGTTTCCCTCGCACAAGGCCATCCTTATATGGTCCATCTGATAGGTAAGTACGCGTTTCGCTCAGCCTACCAAAAGGGCGTTAAAGTCATTGATCGTGCTGCGGTTCAGGAGACATTGAAATCGATAGCTGAGCGGGGTGCTGACCCAGTTCTAGAAGGCCGTTACAAAAAGGCTGTCGGCTCATCACGCCAAAGGGAGTCAGTCCTCCGCGCTCTTGCACAAGTCAGAGGAGAGGATGGCGAGTGTTGGACCACTGATGCCTACAAAATCGCCTTAGAGGATGAAGTTGATAATGCGAGTCAGTTTGTTGGTCATTTAGTGGCTGATGACTATGGCTCAGAGCTTGAGAAAGTTCGTGAGCGGTATTATCGATTTAAAGATTCTCTGTTTGCTACGTATGTTCTCGCTAGACCTAGGCTGTATCCGCCAGTTGGCTAACAAAGCCAGGCACGGCGACACCCTTTTTATTGCGGCTTCGCCTCCACTACAAAGTCGCGCATGATGGCGGCGTTAATGTCGAACAGTTTCTGTACGCTTAAACAGGGTGAAGTTTTTAGCACCGCCTATCTCATTCCAGTAAGTTTAACAGTCTACATTCGCGCGACTCTTATAGTCGCGTGTAGTCAATCCCATCTACCCGCAACAATACGCGCATGACTGCCAACACGACTCGCCTTGACCGTTTCATCCGCCAGCATACCGCGTTCGCAATGTCGGATACTCGGCTGTTATTGGCGCAGGGGCGCATTGTGGTGGATGGGGAGCTGGCTCAGTCGATTAACCAACGTATTGATCGCTTTAGTCGTATTGAGGTGGACGGGCTGTGTTTGCAAGCGGACACACCTTTGTACATTGCCTTAAATAAGCCCAGGGGGGTGGTGAGCGCAACGAAGGATGATGCTCACCGCACGGTGATTGATGTGCTGGATCATCCTCGCAAGACGGAGCTGCATATTGTCGGTCGCTTGGATTTTAATACCACCGGTTTGGTGTTGCTTAGCAATGACGGTGGATGGTCGCGGCGTATCAGTTTGCCGGAAACGAAGCTCGCCAAGGTGTATTGGGTGGAGGTGGCCACGCCGCTCTCCCAGGATTATATCGATGCCTTTCAGCGCGGTGTTTATTTTTCCTATGAGGGCATTACCACCCAGCCCGCGCAGTTGCAGATTTTGTCGGCCACCACGGCGCGCCTAACGCTTACCGAGGGTAAGTACCACCAGGTGAAGCGGATGTTCGGCGCTTTTGATAACGAGGTGTTAGCGCTGCATCGCGAGTCGGTGGGGCCGGTAGCCTTGGCGGACTTAGCCCTGGGTGAAAGCCGCTTGTTGAGTAAGGAAGAGCTTGCGGCAATAGCGCGATATACTGCCCCGCCAACGTAAGGACGCTAAGACGGCAGTGGACGCACTTCATCATCAACAAACACCTCGCGCGGCAGCTTGGATGGCTGGCGCCTTGGCGTCGTTCAGCACAATGGCGATATCGGCGCGTGAGCTGAGCGGCGAAATTGCCGTACACCAGCAACTGTTCTTTCGCAGCGCTATCGGTTTGCTGTGTTTGTTACTGATTATGCTGGTGGCCAGGTTGTCCCGCTCAAACCGAGTAGAGTCATCAGCGCTGCGGCTGCGCAGTCAGCGCCCGGGCTTGCATGTGCTGCGCAATGTTTTTCACTTTGGCGGCCAGTACGGTTGGTTTGTCGGCATTGGCTTGCTGCCATTGGCCGAAGTGTTTGCGCTGGAATTTACCGTGCCGTTTTGGACGATGCTGATTGCCGCCGTTGCCTTAAACGAGGCGATAACGCGCCGAAAATTAATAGCGATAGTCATGGGCCTGCTGGGTGTGTTGGCGATTGTTCAGCCGGGCTACAGCATTGTCGATAGCGCATCGCTTATTGTGTTGGCAGCCGCCATTGGCTACGCCGTTTCTCACACCTGCACGAAAGCACTCGGCGGTGCCGACTCGCCGTTCACGATTGTTTTTTATATGTGTTTGGTGCAGTTACCCATTGGTTTTGCACTGTCGATTGCCCACTGGCAGTGGCCTTACTCCGAGCAGTGGGTGTGGCTATTGCTGATAGGCCTTATGGCCTTGTCGGCACATTTTTGCATGAGTAAGGCCATGCACTATGCCGAGGTAAGTGTGGTGGTCACGCTGGACTTTTTGCGTTTGCCATTGATCGCGCTATTGGGTGTGGTGCTCTACGCCGAGGCGTTCGACTGGGCAATACTATTGGGCGGTACATTAATGCTGGCCGGAAATATCATTGCCTTACAGCCGCTACGAAAACACGGTCGGGCGCGTTAATGCAGTGCCGAATGGCCTGCAAGTTTATCAGATAACATATCAATAAAGGCGCGAACCTTTACCGCGGGATTGCGATCTTCCCGGTGGAGAATGGTGATCGGTTTGGCGGCTGGTTGATAGTCTTCCATCAGTATTTCCAGCTTGCCTGCCGCGACCTCGTCGGCCACTTGGTAGGACAACACGCGGGTAATCCCCAAACCATTCACGGCCGCTTCAACGGCGGCATCATTCGTTGTGACCGTGAGTCGCGGTGCAATAGCAATGCGCTGTTGCGCATGGGCTTTGTCCGGCGATTGAAAGTGCCAGTGCTGGTTTTCGCCAACCGCCAGTGAGGCGATCAAGCTGTGCTTGCGCAAGTCGTCCGGGCGTTGTGGGCGACCACAGTGCTGCAAGTAGTCCGGCGAGGCGCAGACCACCATGCGCACGCTGCCGACTTTGCGGCCGCGCAGCGACGAATCCGGCAGCTCGCCAATGCGTATACCGACATCAATCCCTTCTTCCAGCAGGTTAACCACGCGGTCGAGAAACACGGCATTTACCGTGGTTTTGGGATAGCGCTCCAGGTAACGAACAATACTGGGCGTAATAAAGCGCCGCCCAAACAGTACGGGCGCGGTGACGGTGAGCTGGCCCTGGGGTTCGGTGTTGATCCCGCTTGCGGTGTGGTCGGCGGCCTCCAGCTCGGCAAGAATCCGTTTGGCATCGTCCAGATAACGCCTGCCGATATCGGTCGTGCGCACGTAGCGGGTGCTGCGCTGCAACAGCTTTACGCCCAGGTTATCTTCAAGTGCGGCAATGGCGCGGGTAACGGCGGGGGGCGACAGCTCCAAACGCCGCGCGGCGGCGGCAAAACCCTCGGCCTCGGCAACGGCCACATACACCTTAAGCAAGTGAAATTTGTCCATAAGTCTTGCGCGCCATTATTCCGATTAAAGTAATAATGAATTGCAATGTACGCGTATTCTTCTTCTATGTGAAATTCGGCAAGGTAGCGGTGTCGGGCAGTTACGGCGGTAGCTGCACCAAACCACTTACTTGAGGATGCCACGATGAGCCGTTTACCTATTATCGACCATGACAACGCCAGTGCCGAGCAGCAGGAGTTGCTCGATGCGATTCAACAAAAGCTGGGCATGGTGCCAAATTTTCTGAAAATCTTTGCCAATTCCCCAGCGGCGCTGCGCGCCTTTCTCGGCCTGCACGGTATTGCCGGTGAGGGTGAGTTGTCGCCGGCTACTCGCGAGCGCATCGCTCTGGCGGTGGCCCAACAAAATGCCTGCCAGTACTGCGTGTCGGCGCACACGGCCATTGGTCGCAAGGCCGGTTTGAACGGCGACGAAATTGCCGCCAATCGCGCCGGTGGCAGCCAGGATGCCAAAGCCGCGGTGGCGGTGAAGTTTGCCAATACGCTGGTTGAACACAGTGGCAGTGTCACCGCCGCCGAGATCGCCGAGCTGCACAGTGCGGGCTACAGCGACGCGGAGGTGGTGGAGATTATCACCCACGTTGGCATGAATATTCTGACCAACTTCATCGGCAAGGCCAGCGAGGTGGAGATCGACTTCCCCACGGTAGAACTGAGCCTGAGCCGAGGCGCTGCCTAAGCGTTTATCCAGCCACGGCCCCTTGGCAGTCGAGGGCAAGGGGCCACCGGAGACAGAGCCATGGGACACCGCTACGCCAAGCTAATGTTTAGCCCCGCCGCCAAAGCACTGCAAAGCCAGGGCCGCAGCCGCGACACTTATGCGCGAATGGAGCAGGGCGAGGACTACAACTATTTGCTCAGCGACAAGGAGGCGCAATTTATTCGTCAGCGCGACAGCCTGTATATGGCCAGCGTTAGCGAGTCGGGCTGGCCCTATGTGCAGCATCGCGGCGGCCCACAAGGGTTTATCAAAGTGTTGGACGCGGCGACGCTGGGCTTTGCCGACTACCGTGGCAATCGCCAATACATTAGTGCTGGCAACGTGCAGAGCAATAATCGCGTGTCGCTGTTTTTGATGGACTACCCAAACCGCCGCCGCCTGAAAGTGGCGGGGCGGCTGGAGTTTGTCGACCCAGATGATGCGCGCTTACAGGCCTTGCTGGACCCGAACTACCGCGCCCGCATTGAGCGCGGCGTGCTGATACACATTGCCGCCTTCGACTGGAACTGCCCCCAGCACATTACCCCTCGTTATACCGACGCGGATATTGATCGCATGGTCGAGCAGCGCTTGCGCGAACTCGGCGTAGACCCCAACCAACAGTAAATGCCAATCCTAATAGCCAAGCACAAGGAAATGATGATGACCGACCCCAATACTCGCCCACCGCTACCCCCGTTTAGCTACGAAGAAGCGGTAGTGAAAACCCGCAAGGCAGAAGATGCCTGGAACAGCCGTAACCCCGAAGCCATCGCGCAGGCCTACACCGAAGATTCTCAATGGCGAAACCGCGCTGACTTTCCGGTGGGCCGCGCAGAAATCATCGCGTTCTTAGCCAACAAGTGGCAGCGCGAGCAGGAATATCGTCTGATTAAAGAAGTGTGGGCCCACAGCGGCAACCGCATTGCCGTGCGCTTTGCCTACGAATGGCGCGACGACGGCGGTCAGTGGTATCGATCCTACGGCAATGAAAACTGGCAATTCGACGAGCGCGGCCTAATGGCCTACCGCCACGCCAGCATTAACGACATGGCGATTAGCGAGGCCGACCGCTGACCTTTCCCCAGAGTTAGTACCACAGCCCCGATGAGATTATCCAAAAGTTA